>JAGMEZ010000195.1 GCA_023127905.1 Caldifarciminota bacterium | reverse complement strand
GGATTAGCGGGGAAGAAGGTTATCGAAGAAGCGAGAGAAAAAGTAGCGAAGCTTATAAACGCAGAGAGTGAGAATTGTATAGTTTTCACCAGTGGTGCAACAGAATCCAACAACCTGGCAATCAAAGGAACTGCACTGAGGAATGCAGGAAAGGGAAAGAAATGTATCGCAAGCGCTATAGAACATATATCAGTTCTCAATCCAATGAAGGAGTTACAAAAAAGCGGATTCGAATTAAACATTATTCCGGTAGATTCAATGGGAACCGTAGATGTTGCAAAACTAAATGATACCTTAACCAGAGACACTATTGTGACCTCGATAATGTATGCAAATAATGAAATAGGTACTATCGAACCCATCAAAGAGATTAGTGAGATAGTTCATAAAAAGGGATATTATCTACATGTGGACGCAACTGCTGCAGCAGGTCGCATACCAATAGATGTTCAAGATGATGGTATTGATTTGTTAACTCTGTCATCAAACGATATGTATGGACCACAGGGTACTGGAGCACTGTACATAAAAAAGGGAGTAAAGCTTCAACCAGTTCTTCCAGGAGGTGGACAGGAACGTGGTTTAAGGTCAGGAACGGAGAACCTATTCGGGATTTCAGGGATGGGTGAAGCAGCAAAGATAGCAAAAAAAGAAATGGCTCAGGAACGCAAAAGACTTCAGGAAATAAGGGATAAACTAATTGATGAAATTCTAAAGATTGAGGAATCATATCTCACTGGTCATCCGACTCAAAGACTTCCACACCATGCAAGTTTTCGTTTCAGTCGCATAGAGGGTGAAAGCATTCTACTTAATATGGATATGGCACATAACATCCAGATATCAACAGGTTCCGCGTGCTCATCAAAAACCCTGGAACCATCCCATGTCTTGTTAGCAATTGGGCTTAAACACGAAGAGGCGCACGGCTCTGTGGTTATGACCCTTGGACGTTCAAATAGTTTTAAGCAAGTTCCTGAGATTGTAAAAGCAGTAAAGGAAACCGTTGAGAGGTTGAGAAAGCTTTCACCTCTGTAAACCAAGAGGGGTCAATTATTATAGCAAATGTAGGATATAGTAAAAAAGTAATGGACCACTTCATGAATCCAAAGAATGTTGGTACAATCGAAAATCCTGATGGTTATGGAAAAGTGGGAAACCCTGTTTGCGGGGACCTGATGGAAATGTATATTAAGGTAAAGGATGATATTATAACTGATATAAAATTTAAAACTTTCGGTTGTGGTTCAGCTATTGCAACAAGCAGTATGGTAACAGAAATGGCAAAGGGAATGCATATTGATAAAGCTTTAGAAATAACACGAAGTGATGTTGCAACCGAGCTTGATGGTTTGCCTCCTCAGAAAATGCACTGTTCTAATCTTGCTGCTGATGCACTTCATGAGGCAATAAAAAACTATAAGAGCAAAAAGAAGTGAAGTAAAAACACCTTTCGCTCTGCTACCTTTTTCTGTAAAATTAATAATGAGGAGGTACAATGTGTGAACTAAGTCCTATTGTCGTGGAAGCCATAAAAATGGCGATACAGATGGAGAATGATGGTCAACGGTTTTATGAAGACTGTGCAAAGAAAACTAAGAATGAACTTGGTAAAAAAATGTTTGAGTCCCTTGCTCAGGATGAAATTACTCACCTCAACACATTCCAGAAAATGTTTAACACAATCACAGAAACTGAAGAATGGAGGGAGTTTGCTGAAGTTTCTCCCAAAGTAGGTAAGGTTCCAATATTTGAGGGAGAGATAGAGAAAAAAGCAGATGCAAATCCAAGTGATCTGGATGCAATTAGGGTAGCTATGGATAATGAACGAAAATCCATCGACCATTATAGAAAAGCTGCAAGCGAAGCTGATGATCCGCTTGCGGTAAAGATATTTAATAAGATATGTAAGGAGGAAGAGTACCATTATGACCTACTTCAGGCGCAGCGTGATTATCTTACTAAGTCCGGATTCTGGTTTGATGTTGCAGAATTTCAAATGGATGCAAAATATTGAGGAACTTAATTGTGTAATAAAGGAAATAAAACCGTAATTTCAATCATCAAACCAACAGTAACGAGCGGGATGATTATTAATAGTGAACGGAGACCAATAGAAGAAATGGAAATAAAATCGGTTATAAAAAATAACAACCATAGAGATATCCTCGATAATCTATTTGAGGGTGTATATTTCACTGATATAAATAGAAGGATTACATTCTGGAATAAAGGAGCAGAAAAGTTGCGATTACTTATCGAAAAATCAAGTCTTAATATTGGGGGGGCAAAAATTCAAGTTACAATTTCTATAGGCGCTGCTCTTGCACAACTAACTGATACTGTAGAAACTCTTGTAAAAAGGGTAGATAAACTAATGTATAATAGCAAATCTTCTGGTCGTAATCGTGTATCAATGAAGTTTGGAATTGAGTGATTGCAATGTTTCTCTGTTGATTGAAGTTCAGGAGGTGTTTTATGGTTGACGGGATATCTTGTTCAACATGCCATGGAGAGAAACATAATATGGTTGGAGTGAAATGAAACCGCTAATTACCTAAACCTGCTCCAATCGAAAGTTATCTTGACAATAGTTAGTATACTTGTTATATTTCTAATAATTTACTAAAACTACGGGGTTCTCTTAAATAGAAGAAAAGAGTAGAAACATATGCGAACATTAAAATTAAAGAAGGAAAAGCTCGACACATTTCTTTTCAAGGTTAGTAAACATGGAGAACTCTGGGGACCGAGAAAGAAGGGTGAAGTATATATATATGATAAAATAGATGACATCAAGGATTTAATAAAGGAGCCAGTAACAACATTCCTTCCTATAAAGAAACTCTTTCTGCCCCCCCGTTTCCAGATGTTTCATTACAATGGTAAGACTTACGAAGAAAATACTGAGATATTCCAGCAGCGGATTGTTTATGGTGTCCCTTCCTGTGAAATACATTCACTTCTTATCTTTGACAGAGTCTTTGGGCATACATATAAAGACCCCTACTACTTCAAACGAAGAGAACAAACGACTATCATTGCGCTATCCTGCCTACCTCGTGAAAGCTGTTTTTGCAAATCAACTAACACACATGTTATCGAGGAAGGATTTGACCTTGCAATGACAGACCTCAATGATTTTTATCTTGTCTGGGTAGGTACAAGTAAAGGTGATGACCTCATTCGATTATCGCCAGACCTTTTTGATAGAAATGTAACACAAGAAGATATTCGAGAATTTATAGAATGGAGAGAACGCAGGAATAATGAATTTAATCAAACAATAGATTTCGTCGCAATCCCTGATTTAATGGATCTCAATTACAACAGCCCTATTTGGGAAGAATTTGCAGAGAAATGTCTTTCCTGCGGTGCTTGCTCTATGGTCTGCCCGACATGCAACTGTTTTGATGTTATAGATGAGATTGAACTAAGTGATGGTTCTGTTAAAAGAGAGAGATATTGGGATTCCTGTATGTTTAAAGAATATTCTATGGTTGCAGGCGGACATAATTTTAGAGAAGCAAAAGCAGAACGGTTAAAACTATGGTATACACACAAACTACATTCATTTACAGGTGCTTATGGCAAACCCAGTTGCATTGGATGTGGGAGATGTATTATCACCTGTCCAGTTGACATAAATATTTTGAGCGTTGTGAAGGCACTCCTTACAGGAAAGGTTGATAAAAATTCACTTCTTACAAGGAAGAGTAAATGAGCAATCCTTTTTCTCCTGAACCGGCAAGGATAGTAAGGAAATACAAACTTACAAAAGATGTGAAATTTTTCCAGATCCGTTTCATCGATAAGGAGAGAGCTCTCTCCTTTGAGTATAGACCAGGACAGTTTATGATGTTTTCAATCCCCGGAACTGGCGAGGCACCTTTTTCTATATCTTCAACACCTTCAAGACCAGGTTTACTGGAATTTTGCATACGAAAAACAGGAAGATTGACGGAAGCACTTTTCAGGCTTAAAGAAAATGACGAAATAGGAATCAGAGGACCTTATGGAAATGGTTTCCCCATTATTAAGATGAATGGTTATCACCTTTTTATCATAATGGGAGGACTTGGAGCAGCACCTCTAAGGTCTCTTCTGCTCTATACTCTTGACAATAGAGAACTATTTGGCAGATTACATCTTCTTTACGGAGCTAAAAGACCTAAAGATATGCTTTTCAAGACTGAGTTCTTCGAATTTATTGAAAGGGAAGACATTGAATGTCTCCTTACAGTTGATAAGGACGATACGGGAAAATGGCCATGTTACAAAGGATTTGTAAACTCACTTTTTCAAAGAATAGAAGATATTAAACCCGATAATACATATGCCTGCGTATGTGGACCACCTGTTATGTATGAATCTGTCCTTAATGAACTTGTTAAACTGAATATTCCTAAACATCAAATATTAATGACATTAGAAAGAAGAATGAAATGTGGAATTGGAAAATGTGGACACTGCGCTATAGAGGATATTTATACCTGTATTGATGGACCTATCTTCACATACTGGGATGTACTTCATATGAAGGAACTGATATAAAAAACATCTAATTCTCTAATGAAGAAAAAAATCGGAATTTACGGATTTACAGGGTGTGCAGGTGATCAGTTAACAATCATCCATTCCGAGGATAAACTTCTTTCCCTTTTTGATAAAGCGGAAATAGTTTCATTCTCAATGGCAAAGAGTGATAATAAGGAATGTGAACTTGATATTGCTTTTATAGAAGGTTCAATAACCACGGAAGAGCAGAAGAAAAGGCTCATCGAAATAAGAAATAGAACCGACATACTTGTCCCCATAGGCACCTGCGCATGCTTCGGCGGGATACAATCCATGAAACTGGGCGATGGAAAATATATGGATAGGTACAGGAAGGTCTATGGTAATAATAAAATTACAATCGATAAAGCATTTGAATCCCTGCCTCT
>JAGMEZ010000194.1 GCA_023127905.1 Caldifarciminota bacterium | reverse complement strand
TTCTTATTGTGTCTGTATCTATATACTCTTCAGGAATTTCGATTTGCTTAAAGTCTTTCTCGTCAATAGTTGTATCTTCTTCTGTAAAACCAAAAACCATGGTCCTAATAAAAAGACCTGAGGTATCTGATTTCATTACATTTTTATCTGGAGGTATGGGTGCATCAGATGAACCAATAATCCTTTGCCAATCAGCACATAAAGAGCCAACTATTAATAAACTTAATAAACATATTATTAATACTTTTTTCATCTTTTCTCCTTTCCTTTTATTGAATATTCACAAATATAAAGGAATTTAACTTCAAAAATTTTATTTGTTTAATTTTTTTAAAATTATAGTTATATTTTTTACAAAAGTCAAGAATTTTCTCGACAATTTTACGGTGCTCCGTGCCCCTACAAGCAATAACGAAACTGCAGCAAGAACAGGTGAGCCTACCTACGCCAATCTACCTTTGTGAAAACTTCAGTGGACAAGCTTTTGGCTGTGAAACTAACGCTCCGCTGTGAATAAACGCTAGCGCTGGAATAAAACGTTTCACTGTAATAGAACGCTTCGCTGTAAACTAACGCACATTCGTACTGTAAAACTTACACCTACCTACTTTGGTTGGGGACAAGCCCCAACGCTACAAAATACTAAACCCTTGATTTGGTTTCGAAACGAAAATATCGAAAGTTATCCCTGTCAGGTGAAAATCATAGTTTATGAGAGATGCTTACGGGAAAATTTCACGATAGCGCATGGCATCGGCTATTCTCTTTAGTGCAATCATAAAAGAAGCACATCTCATAGATTCTTTTTTCTCCTGAGTTAGAGACCACACAGCATCGAATGCCTTTACCATTATTTTTTCAAGGTATGAATTAATCTGTTCTAAATCCCAGAAGAACGACTGGATGCCCTGCACCCACTCAAAGTAAGAGACTACAACCCCTCCGCTGTTCGCTAATATGTCGGGAACTACAATAACCCCCTTCTCTTCCAGAATCTTATC
>JAGMEZ010000193.1 GCA_023127905.1 Caldifarciminota bacterium | reverse complement strand
ACCCCCCTAATTTCCTTTATTCCAGAAAGTACAGCACTAAAATTTATAAAATGGGCACTGGTATATTTCGCTATAAGAAGAGCAAGGGTTGTTTTTCCACTTCCTGGTGGTCCCCAGAGTATCATTGAAGGAATTTTTCCCTCTTCTATTACTTTTCTTAACGCTTTTCTTTTTCCAATTAGATGTTTCTGTCCAATAAATTCAGTAAGTTCAACAGGCCTAACTCGGTCTGCAAGAGGTTTTTCATTAGGCTTTTTATCTCCTGTGAAAAGTTCACTCATTCTGCTCAGGTCCTCCTGTTAGCTCGTCCATACCATCATCAGTTATAAGAATTGTTTCTTTAATTTTAACACCTCCCCAATCATGAAGGTAGAGAGCGGGTTCCACAGTAAAAACCATCCCTGTCTTCAATACTTCCTGATTATTTGGAGCAAGTGAAATTCCACCTTTAACGAGCCCCGTTGATTCACCGAGTGGAGTGAAGAAAAATTGTTCATGTCCCATTTCCTCAAAGTAACCTCTGACAATCCTATCTGCTGCAGATGCAACAATTCCAGGTTTAATAAATTCCTTCATTTTTTCATATGCTGTAAAAACAATGTTATAGATTTCTCTCTGTTTTGCATCTGGTTCTCCATGAAAAATTGTTCGTGCCATCTCAGAGATATAACCTTTATACACTCCTCCCATATCTATCAAAACTATGTCGTTTTCCTTCAATCTGTCCATCGTAGATACTGGATAGATATTTGCAGTCTTTTTCCCAAAGGCAACCTTCGTAGGAAAAGCTCTCCTTTCGCTCCCCTCTTGATGGAGCTTAATATCAATGCTGTTCCTTAGTTCAATCTCACTGCATCCCTTTCCGATTTCTTCTTTTATTTCTTTATAGACTTTTTTTAATACAGAAGCAGACTTTCTGATAAATTCGATTTCTTTATCTGTTTTTATAGCTGCTAAATAAGGAATAGGATTTTCCACCCTTTCGCAGTGTTTTGAAACGTCAATATACTGTAAACTC
>JAGMEZ010000192.1 GCA_023127905.1 Caldifarciminota bacterium | reverse complement strand
GCACAGAGGGGAGGGAAGGAAATAAGTGGTGAAGTTTTTCACAGTACTTGTATTAAAATAAGGAGGTATAATGAAGCGATTATTCATCCTTGCAGTATTTGTAATTCTCTCCTGCACCAGGACATATATCAAGATAGTGGTAGGACCAGAGGGAAAGACTGTCAAACTTGAAAATATCAAATTCAACTTCCCGAAAGGAGCTGTCTCGGAATCAACAACAATACAGTTAAAAATAATAAGTGAAAGGGCAGAACGTTTTCCTGAGGGTTTTAGAACATTGAAAACAACATTTTCCATAAGACCAGAAACCCTTATTTTTGAAAAACCTATATTCATTTCTATGCCAGTAATGCATGAACGAGAGAAATTAGCTGTAAAATTTGAGAGTGGCTATCTTCCCATTGCTGGGTCGAAATTTGAAAACGAAACACTAAAAGTTTCTGCCTATCACGCTGGTAATTATACTTTGATTGAAGTACCAGAGAAATATGGTATATTAAACGCTTCCAAAATAGATGAAGCACTTCTTCTTATCAGTGATATATATACAGGTCATTATCTTGAAAGCTTTAGAAAGTATCTTAAAAAGGAGGGTTATTCTCTACCTGTCTGGACCTTTATTTATTCAAACGAACAATCAATTAAGGATAATGCTCAATTCCTTTCCGAAGAACTAAAGAATCTTCATAAAAAATTTGGTGAATTCAGATTGGATGTAGTCGGTTTTGGAATAGGTGGTTTAATAACACATTGCTATATTGCAGATACAACCCTTTATCAAAACGATATATCATCGGCAATTATTGCCGTTGGCACACCATTTTTTGGTTCAAATTTTACAAATATTACTAACATTAAAAAAGGGAGAAGTCCTTACCGATTCTTTTATATTGATGGGATGGGTGAACATGCAAAAGATTTAGAATCTGAATCAGACCTTATCTCATGGATACGAAAGAATAGGTCTGTAGGTAGACACTCCTATACAAAGGTTGATGAGAATAAAAATTTTGCGTCAGTCAGAGGGCAAAAGGTGTTCGATGGTGAATTACCAGAAGAATCAGACGGTGATGGATTAGTATCGCTATCTTCAACAATGTTAACATTTCTCGAACCTGAACCTTTTCCTCTACATCACTTTCAACTGTTTGAAAATCAAGAAACTTATGAAACAATTAAAGGTTTTGCTGAATTATACCATGTTTTTAACTGGCCTGAACTATTTCTCAAGGTCTGGAAAGGTGAAGAAGATTTTACGAAAATTAGTGAAATCTGGGAAAAGGAGATAAATCTTCATTTCAGAAACCCACTCAATCTTAAACTTCTTCTTGATTTTAACGAGAATCTCCTTTTGAGTGTTCCAGAGAATGGAATTCTTTTAACTAATGGCGATAACGATACGTATCCCGGCTGGTATCTTCAAACAAAAGGCATTAGAAAGGACGTTCTAATTGTCAATTGGTCTCTTTTAAACGTCGCAGACAATGCGATCTATCTGAAAGAAAAGGGATTACCTATTTCATTAACAGAGAAAGAGATAAAAGACTTGAGACCAATCAAGAAGAAAACGGGGGAGATCGTTTTCATTGCTGATTCCCTGGTAAAAATTATCTTAGAAAATAAAGACAGACCCGTTGTCTTTGCTTCAACGGTTTCTTCCTCCAGAATAAAGAGTTACAAGTTAAAGCTCAGGGGACTTGTTTTTGAGATTGGGAAAGGTGAGGTGGATATCGAAAAGACACGTGAGCTGTTCCATTCGACATTTAAATTAAAATCTCTGTCTTCTACATCTGTTGACTCAATCAATCTCGTTTGTGGTAAGATGATAATTAACTATTACGCAGCTCTCTTCAAGCTAATTAACAAATTGGTTAATAATGAAAGGTATGATGAAGCATTAAGTGAGATTCAGTATATCAAAGACTTTCCTATATCTCCTATGCTTCTTTCTCCCCTATATTCAACAGAAGCATCTATTTATTATAAACAAGATAAAGCTGATAAAGGTGATGAAGTACTACAGGAATTACTTGACATTGAACGCAATTTAAATATAATAAGAGCAGTTGCAGAGACTTATTACGAAAATAAGAGAAAAGAAAAGGCAATCGCAGTGCTTGCGGATTGGCTAAAAGATCATCCCGATGATAAAGCTATTCTTAAACAATTAATGGATTACGGAGAGGAATAATCGCATTAACTATAATAATTTAGATTCATTTTCCCTTTACCATCTATTCAAAAATGGCGATGCTAAGGCATTTGAATCTCTATACAATCGTTACAGTGCACGAATTTTTAATTACCTTCTGAAACTACTTTGTAATTGGGACCTTGCTGAAGACATTCTTGAAGAGACATTCATTAAATTGTTTGTATCTAATCTTGTAGAGAATGGCAAACTTAAAAACTGGCTCTTCCGTGTAGCAACAAACCTTTCTTACAAAACCTTGAGAAAAATGCGAAATGAAATATCGGACTACAAATGTATTTTAAAGGAGAAACACAATCCTTGCATCGATGTAATTAGAAAGGTCCATATACAAAAAGCATTAATGAAGGTGCCCGAGACCCAGCGGGTTGTCATTATTCTTAAGTTCTATCAGGGAATGAAGTACAAGGAAATATCAGAAATTATAGGCTGTCCGCTCGGAACGGTAAAGACAAGAATGCATCAGGGGTTGAAAAAGATGCAAAAAATATTGAAAAGATTTAACCACAGATAACAAAAACATAATTAACAGGGATTGCATGAGAATTCAAGAGACTATAAATAGGAGGAATTATGGATTGTAAAGAATTAAAAAAACACATTATCGATTACCTTCTTGGTGAACTTGATACTGTGTTAGAAATGAGAATCAATGAACATCTTTTAGTTTGCAAAAAATGCCAAGAAGAAATTAATAATATGGAAATCCTTTTTGCGAGTATGGAAGATAAGAAAGAGTTCTCACCAAGTAATAATGTTTATCAACTTATTAAAAAAAGAATTAATATAGAGCAACGGTTTAACCCTTTTTCTTTTCTAAAAAGACCTGTAAAACTATACTATGCCGTTGCTACTCTATTTCTCGGTATTCTTCTTATGTCCGTAACCAACATCTTCCTTGATAAGGAGAAGAGCCAGCACGAAGAGATAAAAAGTAAATATAAGACGAGGTACGAATCACCTTCCTCTGACAGTATTGTCTTTTACACCGCCCCATCACATCGTCTCGGCGGAACATAAACAGGGGGAGATGTTAAGGTTATGTATCTCTGCGGCAATTTTTCTTGACTTTCCATTAATTGTGTGACAATCTCTTTGTATGAAACTTCTATTTTGCCCTCAATGCGGTGAAAAGCTTGTCTCACAAAAGGAAAATGAGACAGTCAGATTATATTGTAAAACATGCAATGAATTTATTTATGAAAATCCCGTTCCTGTTGTGGCTGGCATAATCCTCGATAGAGAGAATAAAATTCTTCTTATTAAGCGGGGTGTGGAACCCTGTATTGGTAAATGGACACTGCCAACAGGTTTTATTGAAGTAAACGAAACTTCAGAGAAGTGCATTGTCCGGGAAATAAAGGAAGAAACCAACCTTGACTGCAGGATAAAAGAATTGCTTGGTGTTTATCAGCAGAAGGGATGGAGATATAAAAGCGTCATTGTTCTTGCATATGTCCTTGATGTCATAAAAGGAGAAGCAAAAGCCGGAGATGATGCTATTGACATTTGTTATTTTAATTTTATAGATTTACCTAAAATACCATTTAAAAGCCACAGAGAAATCATAAGAGATATTTATAAAGGAAAATCTAATATATTACAATGAAAGAACGTATAAAAAAGACACAGGTCATAGTTCTAAAGGGAATGGATTATCGCGAAACCAGCCGAATTATCACTGCCTTCAGCGAAGGATTTGGGAAGATAAAACTCATAGCAAAGGGTGTTAGAAATCCGAAAAGCAGAATGAGTGCAGCTCTTCAGAGCTTTGTTAATTCTGAAATAGTATTTTATAAGAAAGAAACACGTGAGCTGCATCTCGTTAGGGAAGCAGAAATGGTCGAATACTTTGGCGGTATTCACAATGACCTTCTCAGGTTCAATTATGCTTCTGTTGTTGCAGACTTTCTATCTTCTCTTCTTGCAACAGAACAGGTTTCAAAGACACTTTATCAGTATTCACTATTCACATTGCACAGAATAGATAAGAGAAAAAAGAAATATCTTCCTTTCACGCTGGTTTCATTTCTTCTAAAAGGCGCCGATCTCCTTGGTTTCAGGATTGAACTCGAAAAATGTAAAGTGTGTGAAAAAAAAAGTTCTCTCCCTCTTTATTTCTCTAATGAAAAAGGTGGTATTGTATGTGAGGTATGCAGAATGGCAGATTCAGCTGCGGTGGAAATAAATAAATCAGTCTATCATTTTATGAAAACAGTTCAACAACAGAAGGAAGACGGTAACTACAAAGAGATAGAAACAGAAGATTTTAGGAAGGTTTTTCTTCTATTATCAAACTGGTTCAATTATCACAGCCATGGAACACTGAAGACACTGGATATTTTTATAAAAGGAAAACCCTTTAACCTATACAATACAGACAGAAAGACTGTGCCCAATTTACAGGGATAAAGGAAGAAGTAATGAAAAAGGAGGTATGATGCCAACATATATATTAATGACAAAGCTTTCACCTGAGCTAACAAAAAGGATGAAGGATAGGGCTGCAATTGGCGATGAGTGGATTAAGAAAGTGAAAAAAAAGTGTCCAGGCGTAAAGTTTATTTCTCATTATGCGCTCTTAGGGTCCTACGATTTTCTGGACATTTATGAGGCACCTACTGAAGAAATTGCCTGTAAGGTGTCAATGATAAGCCTTTCACTTGGTGCATCAAGTGCGGATAGTTGGACTGCAATACCTTACAAAAGGTTTCTCGAATTAGCGAAAGAAATATAGAAAGGTCTCTGAAATTTTCCTTGACATACTTCTATAAAAATGCTATCATTTATTTATCTTAATAAATGATTGAGAGCAAGAAAAATATTAAAAATTCTACGAGATATTTGTGATGAAAAGAATAATCATTTCAATACTTTTTATCTTCTGTTTTATTTTATACTCCTTTGCAGAGATACCAATAAAATTTTATAAGGAAGAGACAACAATTAAATTAAAGGAAAACAGTGTAATCATTCAGGGTTTATATTTTTTTGAAAACAGATCCGACTTTGAAATGTTGGTAAATATGTTTTATCCGTTTTTTATAAATAACACCAATATATACCCGGAAAAGATAAAAGCGTTAGACCCTAAAAATCCCATTGATTACACAAAAAGCGAGAAAGGAATAGAGTGGTCACTGCATTTTGAACCCATTGGAGTAGAAACAGTATTTGTGGAATACAATCAAAAGCTAAAACAAAAAAGTGCCACTTATATCCTTAAGAAATTCTGGGAAGAAAAAATAGATAAAACGTCTCTTATCATTGAAACATCACTGTCATATAAAGAAATTAATTTTTCTATAGAACCTGACAGTATAAAAACAAAAAATGACAATAAAATATTCTACATAACCAAAAGATACTATCTTCCTGAAAAAAACCTCAAAATTACCTGGAAGTAACTCAGTCAGCTTGGGAAAAACTGCAATTATCTTACAATTAGTAATTTTTTCGTCTTTTTTATTTCATTTCCCTCTATTGTAAGTCGGCAAAAATAGACTCCTGATGTCGCAGCCCTACCATCATTCATCTTTCCATTCCACTGTACACTGTGCATACCTACCGATTGCTCTAAATTGGCAACAGTTCTCACCAGTCTTCCCATTACATCATAAACATTGAGTGAAACCCAGCATTTTCTCGGTACTGTATATTCAATGGTTACCATTGAAGAGAATGGTTGAGGATAGATTTTTGATATTGAAAAGGCTGAAGGGTCTTTAATAATACTTGGTTCCTTTACAATCCCAATGGATCCATATCGTGCCAGAGCGTTATCATAATTTACCTGCATATCAGAAGCATCCTCACCACCAAGAACAGCTATTGCAAAGACTGAAGAATCTCCTGGATAAAGAACAAACGGTCCTGATGATATACATACTGACCAGTCTCCCCATGGAGAAGCGGTTTGGGTACTGAGCATTCCCTTTAGGAACCAATCCTTATGAGAATCGAGAATGTATCCATTTGGTACAACAAAATCGGGATTGTAAATGAATGTAATATTTGTCGCTGAAGACGGATCAAGTAACCCAATTCCGACATACTTCGTTCCCGAACCATACATATAGATAAGATTTCTTGAAAGGTCTACATCACCTGAGTTACTATCGGCATCTCCCATATTCCAATCCATAAATTGCCCGAAATAGAGACCATTGATTGCAAATAAACCTTCATTTCTGAAAATGTATCTCATAATAACATAATCTTCACCGGGAGCGTCAGACCATGCCCATCCATCCTGTGAACAGCTAAGTCCCTTCGGTAAACTCATGCCGGAATCATCATACCTCGCCCATGAATCCTGGTCTGAGTAGAATGTACCGTCACCCAACACTCCTTCAATTGCTTGCCAGTCTCCAGAATTCTCTGCTGAGTAATCCCTGTTTACTATATAGCCTGGATTATTCCCAGCCCATACGGAACCGATATAGATGTATTGATCACCAGTTATTGGATAATGGAATCCACTCCCCTGGATTTGACTATCATCTATAAATCCACAAATTCCATTATTTGTAACGGTAAATTTTACATTTCCTATATTATGGTCGAAATACGGGTTTGCAACTGCCAATGTAAAGGTTGGATCCCATGAATAGCCTCCGTCAGCAGTAACGTGAAGCGTAAATTCAATAATAGTACCGCTTGGTGTACCAGGGATTGCTGTTAGTTTATATGGATCAGTTGAATTGTCAGTAGAACCACAGATAGGAATTGTACCAAATGTAGACGTGGAATCACTGATATCTACATACTGACTATTTGTCGTTGCCCTCAATACAGCCTGGACATTTGTTGCATTAACTCCCCCTCCATTAGTGAGGGTTACAGTAAGCTCAGCATATTCACCTGGCTCCCATGTACCATTATTATTATCGTCATTAAGGATTTTATTCGTCATATCAACGTAAGGTTCATTTGTCGCACTGAGCCGCACAGTCATTTCAGGATCTCCGAAAAGATTGAGTTCAATACCACAGTAGTGCCAGAGATCGTTTGTCCAGATAGCGTTTCTAAAGTGGTTTTTGGTCGCACCATGAATTATCCCAACAGGTA
>JAGMEZ010000191.1 GCA_023127905.1 Caldifarciminota bacterium | reverse complement strand
ATTCACAAGGTAAGAACAAACGGAGTAATTGAAAATGATTCAATATTCCTAACAATAGAAACTGCCAGTGAAAAGAAAAATGTTGTATTGGCAATCGGTGATAAACCTTTTGTTCCTGCTTCAGTGGAGAGAGTTGCTCAGGAATTGAAATTAAAAAGGGACACTGTGTATAATTATTCAATTTTTGAACCGACGTCTGAGAAAATTGTAGAGATTGAAATTTGCAGAGGAAATACTGAGATAATAGAAATAGACGGAGAAAGTTATAAAACGGATGTTGTTCTGGTTAAGATGATAGGGATTGAATCAAAGCTTTATTTTAGCGAAGATGGGAAACTCCTGATGGAAGAATCACCTATGGGGATTACTATGAAGAGAGAACCACTTGAGAAGATAGGTGATTTTACAAAGGGTACAACCGGGCTTAAGATTTATGAAACGTATGCAATATACCCAGAAGGTAAAATTACTAATCCTCGGAAATCCCGTAATCTTGTTGCGCAACTGCAGGGTATTGCGCCAAGCTATGAATTCCCTATCGATGAAAGGCAGAAGTATGAAAATGGAACGGTAGTAGTAAATGTAATAGAACCTGTACAAGATTTTTTAATTAATGATATTGATAAAGAGAAATTCGCTCCTTTCCTTGAATCGACTACTTTTATGCCCTGTAATGATGATGAATTTATTAGCGTTGTGAATGAGATTATCGGATTTGAGAAAGAACCATCTTATAAAGATGTTCAGAAGATAATGGATTGGGTTTATAAAAATATTAAAAAATCGCCTACTTTCAGCATTCCTTATGCAAAGGAAGTTTTAAAAACAAGAGTCGGTGATTGTAATGAACATGCTGTTTTGTTTTCTACTCTCTTAAGAGCGATAGGTGTACCATCAAAGGTAGTTGTTGGTATTGTTTATGTCGATGATGTATTCTATTACCACGCATGGAATGAATACCATTGGGGGAAATGGATAGCTGTAGATCCCACCTTTGGACAGCATTTTGCAGATGCGACCCACATCAAACTTGAAGAAGGAACACTGCTTGATTTCATAAAGGTTGTGAAACTTGTTGGACAACTTAAAATAAAGGTATTAAAATCTTCTTAAGTGATACAGTTTGAGAATATAACAAAAAGTTTTGGTACTCAGAAAGCGGTACAAAACCTCAATCTCAAAATAGAAAAGGGTGAACTTTTTGGGTTCCTTGGGCCCAATGGTGCGGGAAAAACGACATCGATAAAGATGCTTGTTGGTTTAATAAATCCAACAAAGGGAAGAATAAAGGTTAGTAATATCTATGTTGATGAAGATCCGGAGGCAGTTAAGAAGTTAACGGGGTATATTCCTGATACACCATTTCTTTATGAATACCTGACAGGAAGAGAATTTCTCTATTTTACAGGTCACATCTACAAAATGGATCCAGGTTTATTGAAAAGAAGAATAAAGAATTATGAAGAGATTTTTGAAATGGGCGAATGGATAGACTTCCCATCTTCTGAATACTCACATGGAATGAAACAGAGAGTTATTATCTCCTCATGCCTTATACATAATCCAGAGTTGATCGTTATTGACGAACCGATGGTTGGACTGGACCCTAAAAGTGCAAAAATTGTAAAGAATATCCTTGTTGAAAAAACTAAAAAAGGAGTTACTGTCTTTCTTTCAACTCATACACTTTCAGTAGCAGAAGAGATATGTACAAAGATTGGAATAATAAATAGAGGGAGATTAATAGCAGACGGATCACTCGAAGATTTAAGAAAATTTTCGGTAAGTAAGGAAAAAAATCTCGAGGAACTCTATCTTGAAATGACCAGCACCAAAGTATAATAAAACAACTTTCACGCAAGGAAGAAATTACATAGTAAGTAATGATATAATTAAATTGTATATTAATTTTTATTTGTAGTTATTATGTTTATTTGTAGTAAACATTATTTAATAGAAGACGATGGCGATTGATAAAAAAATCAAAGAAAAGGTAGAGAAACTAAGGGATAAATTAAACTTCCATAACTACCGATACTATGTGTTGAATGATCCCGTTATCTCTGATACAGACTATGATATACTAATGAAAGAATTGATAGAGCTTGAAAACAAATATCCAGAACTCATAACAACAACATCACCCACGCAGAGGATAGGTGAAGAACTAACAGGAGGATTTCCAACTGTTTCACATTCAGTTCCAATGTTAAGTCTTGATAATACATATTCTGAGGATGAATTAAGAGAATTTGATAAAAGAATTGCTAAAAATTTAATATCGGAAGAATATGAATATATCGTAGAGTTAAAGTTTGATGGATTTGCTGTTAGCCTTGAGTACAGGGATAGTGAGTTCATTCGTGGTTCAACAAGAGGAAATGGAACGGTTGGTGATGAGGTGACTAAAAATTTGAAAACCATAAATGCAGTCCCGCTCAGACTCATTTCAAAGGATAGTAAACTGAAGGATATAGAGGTTAGGGGAGAGGTGTTTATGTCTCGTCCTGTTTTCGAGAAATTAAACAAGGAGCGTGAGAAGAACGGAAACCCCCTCTTTGCAAATCCAAGAAATGCTGCAGCAGGGAGCATAAAGAATATTGATCCTCATATAGTTGCACAACGGAAACTTGATATATTTATACACACTGTTGTTGAACCGCATCCTTTTATAAACCATTTGGATGCAATGGAGAACTTGAAGAATGCAGGATTTAAAGTAACACCTGTTCTTGAAGTTGCAAAGGATATCGAGGATGTTATAGATGTCTGTAAAAAGTGGCAATCTAGAAGGAACACATTGGAATATGGTGTTGATGGTATGGTTGTTAAAATTAATAATTTTGAGCAGCACAAAAGGCTTGGAGCAACTATAAAAAGCCCAAGGTGGGCATTTGCGTATAAGTTTCCTGCCGAACAGGCTGTGTCAAAAATTATAGACATTTTACTTTCGGTGGGGAGAACTGGTACTATAACTCCAATTGCAGTACTTGAACCGGTACAACTATCTGGAACGACAGTTTCACGTTCTACATTACATAATCAGGATGAGATAAAAAGAAAGGATATTCGAATTGGTGATTATGTTATCGTTGAGAAGGGTGGCGAGGTAATTCCTAAGGTTGTTAAGGTAGTTGAAGAAAAGAGAACAGGAAAAGAGAAAAAATTCAGGATGCCTCATAAATGTCCTGTGTGTGGTTCCGACCTTGTTCAGTCTGAAGAAGAGGTAGCGGTTAGATGTATCAACCGTTCTTGTCCTGCACAGGTGAAGGGAAGTATTCAACATTTTGCTTCAAGAAGTGCAATGGATATCGAGGGTCTTGGTTACGTTCTTGTGGATCAGTTAGTAGAGAATGGTTTGGTAAAGAGTTTTACAGATATCTATCAGTTAAAATTGGAAGACCTTGTTAATCTTGAGAGAATGGGGGTAAAATCATCTGAGAATCTGCTTACTGCCATTGAAAAGAGCAAAGATAGGGGACTCTCGATGTTTATTTTTGCATTAGGTATCAGGTATGTTGGTATCAAAGCAGCTAAGATTCTTTCATCTGAGTTTAAGTCGATGGATAACCTTATGAAGGCATCTTTTGAGGATTTGGAGTCTGTTGAAGAAATTGGACCTATAATGGCAGAAAGTATCGTGAATTTTTTTAGAAATGAAGTGAATAAAAAGATGATAAGTGACCTTAATAAAAGTGGTGTAAAGATGCAACTATTGAAAAAGAATAAAGGTAAAATATCCTTGTTAGGGAAGAATTTTGTCCTTACAGGTGTTCTTATGGATTTTACAAGAGAGGAAGCAAAAGAGACTATAGAATCACTTGGTGGAAAAGTGACATCCTCCGTGAGTTCAAAAACTGATTATGTTGTTGTTGGTGAAAATCCTGGTTCAAAATTTGATAAGGCAAAAATCCTGGGTGTAAAAACGATCAATGAAGAAGAGTTCAAGAAAATGCTGTGATTAATCTGTCACAAATTATTGACTGAATCATATTCTTAGCCTACAGGAACATTAAACTAAAAATTTAATCTACGCAGGTTAACATCCTATTTCACATCGATTTAACCATTAGAGAGGGAAATTCTCGATTCAGTAACACAGCTATACTCCTGATAGGCTTCAATCCTTAAACATATCCATATAGTTTTTCGAAAAGGAGGAGGGACAGGTCCCTATGGACA
>JAGMEZ010000190.1 GCA_023127905.1 Caldifarciminota bacterium | reverse complement strand
AAAGAAATGCATTTTTGTTCAGGGTTGATACAGATAAATCAAACTTCGATGAGATTTACAACACATATAAAATAGCAGATGAACATGATTTTTACTGCACATTTTTTATTGATGTAAAAAGTTACGGTGACTCGCTCCAAAGGTTAAGAGAGTTGAAAAACCAGGAAATGGCAGTTCACTGTTTTGAACATAAAGTATTCAAAGATCCCCTTAAAAATCGAATTAATCTTTCTAAATCAAAAGACTTATTGAAAGAAGCAGATATCGTAACAACAGGTATTGCTGTTCCGTATGGCAACTGGAACAATTTCATTGGTTTTGTGATTGAAGAACTTGGCTTTCAGTATTCCTCGGAGTTTTCCTTTTCTTACGATGACCTTCCTTCCCATCCTTTTATAAACTCAAGATTTTCACAGGTACTTCAGATCCCTGTGCATCCCATTTCACCGGGTACGCTATTTCATTCGAAAAACAGTATTGATGTTGTTAATAAGTATTTTAAGGGAATTATTGAGGAAAAATACTCAACCGATGAACCTCTCTTCCTTTATGGACACAGCGGAGTAATATCGAGTTATCCATCAATAATTGAGAATATTATTAAAGAAATTAAAAGTAAAAAAGATATATGGAAAGGGACATATAGCAAATTCTATGATTGGTGGATGGAAAGAGAAAACACAAATCCAGAAATTCTAATTGATGGAATTACTCTAAAAATGAAAGGAATAGATAAAAACACCAGGTTAACTTTACGAATAATCACACCTAAAGGAAAATATGCAATAATACCATTGAAAAAGGAAGTTAATCTGGAAGAACTGAAATTCACTGAAATGGCTAATAGTAGACCATTTAATAAAAACAAACTGAAAATCAAACAAGGAAATTTCAAACTAAAACTGAAGGAGATAGAAAATTGGATAAAAAGATGAAAATCTTGTATGGCGCCCAACCTGCAGTCGCAATAAAAAAGGGAGGTCTTTACATACAACTATTAAAAACAAAATCACATATGGAAGAACTCGGGTTTGAAATAGACCTTAACGATCCCTGGACTGAACCTGATAAAGAAGAATACAATCTTTTTCACCTTTTTGGTGCAAATTTCTCGACGAACATCCTTGG
>JAGMEZ010000019.1 GCA_023127905.1 Caldifarciminota bacterium | reverse complement strand
AAAGTCAAGCACCGTCCCCAATTCCGCAATTCCTAAGGAGGTAATTATGCGCACTATGATCTTTTTCATGTTTTTACTGTTATCTTTTAGTCTAAGTTTTGCTGAAATAATACATGTTCCCGGGGATTATCCAACAATACAGGAGGCTATTGATGCTGCAAATCCCGGGGATATTGTAATGGTAGCACCTGGGGTATATTACGAAGAGATAACTTTAAAAGCGGATGTGGACGTAATTGGTGCAGGTGAAGGGCTTTCGATAATCGACGGTGGTGGAGATACCGGTGATGTCGTAACTGCTGTTGGAGGAAGTATAACAAGCAATACAAAATTTCAAGGGTTTACGGTTACCGGTGCAATCTCTGGTGGTTCGATGCCGGGAGGAGCGGGAATCTTTTGCAATATGACAGCTGAGCCGGAAATCTGCAATAATAGAGTTGAGGGAAACGATTTCGGTGTCGAGTTATGGAACGGAGCGTCTGCATATGTCCATAACAACGTCATTATCGACAACATGTACACCGGAGTCGACATGAGCTCACTTGCAAATGTAATCAATAACACGATATCTAACAATGGCTCTGGAGGTGTTCATGGTAATGGTTGGGGGAACTGTATCGTTATGAACAATATCGTCACCGGCAATTCCTCCTACGGTATAGGAACAGGTACGGGCTGGCCACCTCCAATAATCTCATATAACGATGTGTGGAATAATGGAGTCAATTATCAGAACTGCTCTGCTGGAACAGGAGATATATCTTCCGACCCTCTATTTGTTGATGAACCTAATGGAAATTTTCACCTTCAGCCTATTTCTCCATGTATTGATTCTGGAAATCCAGATCCTGCATATAACGATCCTGATGAATCGAGGAATGACATGGGAGCGTATGGGGGTCCTGGAGCAGCTGTCTCAACACCTGAGGTTAGCTTCACGATACCCACCCAGAACGAACTGAATGTTCTTTACGGTACAGATGTATCAGCAATCTTTTCAGTTGATATGGACTCTTCAACTATTAATTCACTTACATTCAGAGCTCACGGGAATTTAACCGGTTTACACACAGGAACAGTATCATATGACAGCGCTTCTAAACTGGCAACACTCAATCCTGATAATGATTTTACATATGGCGAAGTAGTGACTTCTATTCTTACAAAAGATATCCAATCTTTTTATGGTGATTCACTTGAGGGTTATGTCTGGCAATTTACCTCTATTGTGGGTGGCGGCTCAGGACTCTTTGCACCACCTGTTGATTATGCGGTTAACAATTATCCTAATTCAGTAATAACCGCTGATTTCAACAATAACGGCGTCCTGGACCTTGCGGCAGTTAATGAAGGTTCTAATAATGTCTCCATACTTTTAGGTAATGGTGATGGAACTTTTAGTACAGCGACCAACTTTTCTTGCGGTACCTCTCCTTATGCTGTATGCACAGGAGACTTTAACAGTGATGGTAACCTCGATTTAGCAGCAGCAAACTGGGGTTCCAATGATGTCTCAATACTTTTAGGCAATGGTGATGGGAGTTTTGGTGCAGCTGCCAACTATCCTGCAGGTTCTCAACCCATGGCAGTATGTTATGGAGATTTTGACTTAGACGGCAACCTCGACATTGCCATCTCGAATCCAACTTCAGATGATGTCTCTATACTCCTTGGAAATGGAGATGGTAGTTTCAATACACCAGGCAGCTATCCAGTGGGTAATTTACCTCTATCTTTATGCACGGCGGACTTTGACAATGATGGTTTCTTTGATATTGTTACTGCGAATGGAAATTCGAATAATATTTCCATATTATTAGGTTATGGTGATGGAACATTTGCCTCAGCAACTAATTTTCCTTGTGGCGACAGTCCATTCTCAGTATGCACAGGTGACTTTGATGGAGATGGCGACCTCGATTTAGGTGCAGCAAACGGAGGCTCCAGTAATGTCTCTATACTCTTAGGCAATGGTAATGGAAGTTTTAGTTCCCCAGTCACTTATTTTGTTGGGCTTCCACCTTATGCAATATCAACATCCGAT
>JAGMEZ010000189.1 GCA_023127905.1 Caldifarciminota bacterium | reverse complement strand
TCAACAATAAAATGAGGATTTTTGTTTCATTATGTAAGTTATGCAGATAAGTATTAATGTTTATTTAGTAATTGTAATTATAAGTTATTATAAGTAATTATATTCTTGATTAATATTTAAGAATATGTTATGTTGTTTCATTATGGGTAAAAGAATAATGAATACTAAGGAACTTTCAACGTATCTTGGAATTAATGAGAAGAAGATCTACACGTTGATTACAGAAAAAAAACTTCCAGCAACAAAGGTTACAGGCAAGTGGATTTTCTTGAAAGATATGATTGATAACTGGCTTGAAAATAGTACAGGAGAAAAACATTATATAAAGGAATCTAAAGATGTTCTGATGATAACGGGAAGCGATGATATCCTTTTCAATAAACTGACAGATATGATAAAAAAACATGTTCCCCACCTTTTTCCATTTTTATGTAAAACAGGGAGTCTTAAAGGAATGACAGTTCTTAAAGAAGGAAATGCTCATATGGCTGGAGCTCATCTTCTGGATGAGGAGACCAAAGAATATAATCTTCCATTTATAGATTTATACTTGAAGGAATATCATACAGTCACGGTAAATTTTGCAAAAAGGGAACAGGGGATACTCCTAAAGAAGGGAAATCCGAAGGGAATAAAGAACTTGGAAGATCTTGTAAGAAAGGATATAAGATGTATTAATAGACAAAAGGGTTCAGGAACCCGAAAACTTCTTGATGTATTAATTAAAAAACTGGGAATATCGAATTTATTAATTAATGGATACAAAAAGGAGGTTACAACACATTTTGAGGTGGGACTGAATGTATTGAATGATAATGTTGATTGTGGATTGGGTATCAAGGCAGTAGAAAAAATGCTTGATCTTGATTTTATTCCTATTGTAAAGGAGCGCTTTGACATTATTATCCTGAAGGAATTTTTCTTTTTAAAACAGGTACAGAAATTTTTAGAAGTTCTTAGGTCGCAACAATTCAAAAAGATAGCAAAAAATCTTGGAGGATATGATACAATGGATTCAGGGAAAATAATCTATGATAACTGAGATGTTATCCGGATTGATCCTGACAGCGAGGTAGAAAATGATGTACTGACAGAGATTAGTGGTGGTTTAATTTCAAGTGATAAAATATTAAAAGAAAGAGGAAATTAAAAATGCAAGTTCTCAATAAGAAGATGTTTTGGATTTATTTCATTTTTTTATTATTGTTGGGAGTTATTTTTAATCCCGTTTCAGTTAGTCATGCTTACGCGGACAATGTGAGAATTAAAATGTCTACCACAACGAGTACTGAAAATTCAGGGCTTCTCTATGAGCTTCTTCCACCTTTTGAAAAGATGTTTAATGTTAAGGTAGATGTTATTGCTGTAGGCACAGGAAAAGCATTAAAACTTGGCGAAAATGGTGATGTGGATATTGTCTTTGTTCATGCAAGAAAAGCTGAGGATAAATTTGTTGAAAATGGGTTTGGAATAAATCGAAGAGACGTTATGTACAACGATTTTGTTATAGTTGGGCCTGTAAATGATCCTGGTGGAATAAAGGGAAAAGATCCTATTGAGTCACTTAAGAAGATATATGCTAATAAAGCTAAATTCACTTCAAGAGGTGATGATTCAGGGACTCATAAGAAGGAAAAATTGTTGTGGGAAATTGCAGGATTGAAACCGGAAGGAGAATGGTACCTTGAAACAGGGCAAGGAATGGGAGCGACAATTCAAATAGCAGATGAAAAACAGGCATACACGCTTGTTGATAGGGGGACATATATTGCCTATGAAGATAAGGTTGACCTTATCATTCTGAGCGAAGGTGATAAAAGGTTGTTCAATCCATACGGGATAATTGCTGTAAATCCAGCAAAACATCCTCATGTACATTATGTGTATGCAATGACACTGATTGGTTGGGTCACTTCCCCGGAGGGACAGAAAATTATAGGTGATTTTAAGAAAGGCGGGAAAG
>JAGMEZ010000188.1 GCA_023127905.1 Caldifarciminota bacterium | reverse complement strand
ATTAGTCATGGTCATACCTCAGCTGGTTGTTATTCAATACTTGGAAGATTGGGATTCTTCAATATTGAAGATACACTCACGTATTTCAGAAAATGCGGAGCAATCTTTGAGGGACATGTGGAGAGGGACGTTCCTGGCTGCGAATGGACAACAGGCAACTTGGGACAGGGTCTTTCAGCTGGTTGCGGGTTTGCACTTGTGTCTAAAATTCATAAACAGGATTTCAATGTATTCGTATTAATGGGTGATGCAGAACAAGCAAAAGGACAGATTAGTGAGGCAAGAAGATTTGCTAAAAAATTTAATCTTAACAACATAACTGTACTTATAGATTACAATGAACTACAGATAAGCGGATCTGTTCATGAAACAATGAATGTCAATATAAAAGAAAATTACATCTCTGATGGATGGAAGGTAAATGAAATAAATGGCCACAACTATGAAGAGATATACAGTGCAATAAGAGAGAGTATAAATGATACCGCATATCCATACGCCATCATCTGCCAAACAATTATGGGAAAATCGGTCTCATTTATGGAAAAAGCGAAGGAATACTATCATGGAAGACCACTTCCTCCTGATAAATGCAGCAAAGCCCTAAATGAGCTTGGTATTGAGGATAGAATAAGTGATTATAAGAAAATGAGAGAAAATTCACCCTTACCTAAACGTGAAAAGCGCAATTATAATATACTTCCGGTAGTTGAAACAGGCAAGCCTTTTAATTACACAGTTAATGATAAATTAGCTAACAGGGACGCATTTGGAAACGCACTTGAAAATATTGCAGCCATAAATAAAGGATTGAAAAAACGAAGCCCTATTGTTGTTTTTGACTGTGACCTTAAGGAATCAGTAAGAACTCATCTATTTGAAAGAATTACCCCAGAATACTTTTTTGAGGGAGGAGTACAGGAACACAATACTGCAACTATAGCAGGCGTTGTATCAATTGAGGGGATTCTCACACTCTTTGCAGATTTTGGAGTCTTTGGAATTGATGAAGTTTACAACCAGCAACGATTAAATGCGATCAACCATACAAACTTGAAGGTTGTAATTACCCACTCTGGAATTAACGTTGGACAGGACGGAAAAACACATCACTGTATCGATTTCTTAGGGCTTTTGAGGAACATTCCTGGATTCAGGATTATTATCCCAGCCGATCCTAACCAAACTGACCGTGTAATTCGTTATATTTCGAAGGAGGAAGGAAATTTCCTTATTGTAACCGGAAGGTCAAAAGCCCCAGTAATAACCGACTTGAAAGGTCAACCACTTTTCGGAGGTGAATATTACTATAATTACGGAAATATTGACGTAGTCCGTCAAGGAGAAAATGGTGTGATTATGACGTATGGTTCTTCCCTCCCAGAAGCAATCCACTCATGGGAAGAACTAAAGAAAGTAGGAATTAATCTGGATATATGGAACGTATCTGCTCCACTTAAACTATCACAGGAGGATATTGAAAAGGCAGTGTTTAAGGGACCTATATTTACATTCGAGGACCATCTCATCTATTCAGGACTTGGAACTATTGTAGGTAATCTCATTGCAGAGACAGGTATTGGTACCATATTTAGAAAGTTTGGCGTTAAAGGTTTTGCACCATCCGGATCAACGAACGAAATTTATTGTGCTATGGGAATAGACAGTGAGTCCCTCACAAGAGAGATAAAGAAAATTGTAAGCAGCAAGTAGATTACAGATAACAGATGTCAGATAACAGATTACAGATAACAGATGTCAGATAACAGATATCAGATAACAGATGTCAGATAACAGATTACAGATAACAGATGTCAGATAACAGATGTCAGATAACAGATTACAGATAACAGATGTCAGATAACAGATGTCAGATAACAGATAAGAGATGACAGAAAATACAAGAAAATTATATTAACGATCAAATATTCCAAATGAAACTAATTCAATGATTTCTTCAGAAAAACGAGCAATAATAGATAAGGTAAAGGATGCAGGTGTTGTTGGCGCTGGTGGTGCTGGTTTTCCAACATATATAAAGATTGATAACCAGGCAGACACCATTATTGCTAACATTGCTGAATGTGAACCTCTCCTTTACAAGGATAAAGAGATTGTCAGAAACTATCCGCTCGACGTTATCAGTGGGATTAAAACTGTAATGGAGGTAACCGGTGCAAAAAAGGGGATAATTGGTATTAAGAAGAAGTACAAAAACGTAATTGAAGCTTTAGAACGGAACATCACGAAAAATATTTCTATTTTCCCTCTCGGTGATTATTATCCTGCTGGAGATGAGATTGTATTGACTTACGATGTAACAGGGAAAATTGTACCGGAGGGAGAGATTCCACTGAAGGTAGGGATTCTCGTTTCTAATGCTGAAACACTTTACAACATATCAAAAGCAGTTAAATCCATTCCAGTTACCAAGAAGTTTATAACGATTTCTGGTGCCATTAAAAAACCAATGACTCTCAGAGTTCCTGTAGGAACAACAATAAAAGAAATCATGGAAATTCTGAAAGTAAAATATGAAAATCTCACAATCTTTCTGGATGGTTTAATGATGGGGGAGGTAGCAAAAAATATCCATACATCGGTAACAAAAAGAACATCCGGAATTATTCTTCTTCCTTCAAACCACCCTGTTGTCCTGAAGAGAACCAGGGATGTAAAATATGATATAAGAATTATTAAATCAGCATGTGATCAGTGTTCATACTGTACTGAATTCTGTCCACGATACCTCATTGGACATAGTGTGGAACCACACCGTGTAATGAGATCATTATCCTTGTCTAACACTGAATCATTTTCCAGCATATATGCACAAGGCTGTGTAGAATGCAGCCTATGTACCCTTTTTGCATGTCCTGAAGAGCTTTCTCCTGATATAATAATGAAAAAGTCACTACAAGATGGAAAAAAATTTGAACAAGTAGCAAGTAAAAAAGGTGTTCATCCAATGAGGGAGTTCAGAAAAGTTCCATCAACGAAACTCTTAAAAAGACTCTCCATTGAAAATTATAATAACCCCGCTCTTCTTTCAGACCTTATAATTGAACCAGATGAAGTACGACTACCTTTAATGCAACATATAGGAGAACCCGCAAAACCAATAAAATTAGAAGGTGATAAAGTAATTGTCGGCGAATTAATTGCAGAAACAGAGAAAGACAAACCGGGAACAAAAATACATGCCAGTATTTCCGGAACAATTGCAGAAATAAACGAAACCGAAATAATAATAAGTAGCCGCAGGCTCTTGTCCTGAGCTTGTAATGAGATATTCGAACTGCGGAGTCGAAGGGTTAGCCTGCGCAAAATGACCTAATTACTCAATATCCAAATGACTATTAAACAAGGAAGGTACAAATGGAAGAGGCGATAGGAATTCTTGAGGTTACGAGCATCGCCATGGGATTTTATGTAGCAGATGAAATGTTAAAAGGTGGTGAGGTTAAACTTATTCTCTCAAGAACAATGTGCTCGGGAAAATTCATAGTTCTCGTGACAGGTGAAACCGCTGCAGTTACCTCAAGTGTTAAAAAAGGAGAAGAAATTGCTGACTACACACTGATTGATAGTTTCATTATCCCGAATATTCATCCCCAGGTTCTTGGGGCAATAAGGGGAGCGAACGAAATAAAATTAAAAGAAGCACTCGGTATACTTGAAAGTTTTTCAATCGCCTCCCTTATTGAGGGTGCAGATGCTGCTGTGAAAAGAGCACCAATCTCTCTTCTCGAAATAAGACTTGCTGTTGCACTTGGAGGTAAGGCATTTGTAACAATGACAGGAACAGTAGCAAACGTAAAAGATGCGATTGATGCTGGCGGTGAAGTAATTGGTAAAAAAGGACTTCTGGTTAATAAAATCGTAATTCCGAACCCTCGACCAGAAATCATAACTGAATGGATTTAATGCGTCATTATATTATAGACGGGTATAACGCTCTATTCAAATTAAGACCTTTGCTAAAAAAGCATTATCAAACAAGGGAAGGATTTATTCAATATATCAAGGTTTCACAACCCTTTGGCAGCATTAAAAACAAGGTCTCAGTAGTTTTCGATGGAAAAGCGGGTGTAGTTTCTGAAATAAAACCTTCACATACTTTTCTAAATGTTTTCTTTTCAAAAAATGAATCAGCTGATGAGATGATAATTCGAATAGCGAAAAAAGAGCGGAATCCAAGGAATACCTTTGTAGTCACAGATGACAGGGAAGTACAAGAGAAGGTTACATCATTGGGTTGTTCAACACTTTCTATTCTTGAATTTTTTAAAAATTTAACCAAAAAAAAAGAGAAAACTGATAAGGATAAACCCGATCCCCACAGTAAAGAGGGGAAAAAAATCACAGAAGAATTGAAGAAAATATGGAAAGTAGACGAAGGAGATTACCAATAAAACCATCTAAGAAGATAAGCCATTAGGATTATTACAATGATTGTTACAAGATTTATATTCAATGTCAAACCAAATGTCAATTTAATAATTGCTATATCAAGAATAATAGTCGGTATTCCAACGGAGAGAGATTCGAGAAATACCTTTTTCACTGCACCTTCGGGAAGGATTATCCCAAGAATATGACCAAGCGCACTGCCAGTAATTGCTCCAAGAATAATTATGAAAATGAAAATCCAAGGGGTTCTCTTTCTTAAAGGCATATTTTCTTATAGCAAATGATTAATTAATTGTCAAGAAAAAGATTTAATCAACGGACACACAAAGTATAAGAAAATGAAAAGTAGATTTTTTGGTGTGTAAAAACAACCAAAACTATTGACTTTCTTTTATTTACCTGTTATAGATATTGGTAGTAAGCATTGCTGAAGGAGGAAAAGCAAAGGGAGAAAAAATTTATGAAGATACTTCATACAGCTGATATACATTTAAAGGAATATGGAGATGAACGATGGGAAGCCCTCAAATCATTGATAGAGATAGGGAAAAAGGAAAGAGTAGATATTTTCATCATTGCAGGAGACCTTTTTGATAAAGGTGTTAGTGCAGTAAAACTGCGAGGTAAGATCAGAAGCCTTTTTTCTAATATAGGTTTCAAGGT
>JAGMEZ010000187.1 GCA_023127905.1 Caldifarciminota bacterium | reverse complement strand
CCCGAGGGCAACCTTCTCCCGTGATCGTCCTTCCCATCCCATGATACGGCAGTGGATAGTGCCAAGTGGTCAGTGGTAAGTGTAAATGATTTTACCAATCTTCCACTCACATCGTAAATACTTAGTGTAATCTTTTCCTTCTCACTAATCACTGGGCACTGAAAACTAATCACTGTAGTTTCCCTGAACGGATTGGGGGTTACAGTGAGCAACAGAGGACCCCGAACTCCCATCTCTGAACCATCCTCTTCCTCAACCCCAGTGCATTGATAAAACGTATCCGCATATCCTATGTTGCCAGCAGTATCACTACCACAGACTTTAATATAATAGTAACCACTCAAATCAGCAGTGAAATTGCCTGACCAAAAAGAACCAGCACCAGTCATCTCCAATTTATATTTTGTAGAATCAGGAAAATTAACAAAGACAATTGGCGAGACAACGAATTTCTGGTAGAATAAGTCGCAATTGTCACCGGGACTGCCCCCGGAGCTGGCGCTAATATGAATATTGTCCCACAAATCAACAACTGGCTTGGAACGTCCCATACTGTGAGTTTGAGGAATCTCGCTGTCTTCAATCAGAGTTATCTCTTCATTTGTAGCCGGCAAACCACCTTTGTCCAAATTACCATTAATCTTTGTAAACCAATTACCCCACATAATATAGATATTGTCCTCAAAATCGATGCACATCCTTGGTCGCCAGACCTGTCCCACTACTGAAAACATAGTCAATCTCGTATCATCTATGCATGTCATTCCATTTGGGTAGAGTTTTTTGTAGTACAAATCATAATTCAAAGGATCATTATTTCTGTCATCCATCCATATAAAATGAACATTATTTTCTTTATCAGTAACGATCTCAGGAGCATATTCTAACCAGGATGTTGCTCCGAGTGAATTTGTTGTTGACCAGCTATTACCTGCGTCAATAGATTTTACATAGCATATCTCATTATTTCCCTTAGACCACATAACATAAAGATTATCATACGTATCACAAGCAATACGAGCACTTCCATGCCAACTGTCAGAACTATCAACTATTGATATATCATCATACAAAATATTACCCGCGCTGTCGATCTTGGTGTATCTAATCTTCAATATATCGATCCCGACTATATGGGAATTATTCTGCGAATCTACGACTCCATCGTCACCAAGGGGCGTAATCTGTCCAATATATACTACTGACCCACTACTGTCTGTCAGAATAGGATGACCATGTGGACCATTCCATTGGGGAATTTGCTCCAGGATATTACCTTTTTTATCTAACCTATGGTAGTAGTAATCATAAATCGGATTGGAATATTCGTATAACAAAACAGCAGAATGGATCTCGTCTTCAGAATCACAGGCAAGACGGGTATAAAGACCATAAAAATCCCAGTTATAAAATGTATGGAGTAATTTTTCAGAAAGCCAGCCATTATACAGATCTTCATTTGATGTTATGCTCACTGTAACACTGTCACCAATTGACGATAAAGATAGTGTAATTTCTGGCGGAATGGTATCATTTAAAATCAAACGATTCACATCTTGCTTTGCCGAATCAATACTAATAACTGCACCAGATACATGGTTTGGCATATCAATCTTTTTAGCCAATGACTGGTAACCCAGCAATTTAGTCGATAAAATTAACAGTAAAACAACAAAAACCTCTTTCCTCATTACTCTCTCCTTTCAACCTCTAATTCCTATTAATATATTCCCAGAGCTCATTAGTTTTTTAGGAATTATTATACTGAACACTGTGTAATATTTTCTTTTTTGGACCGACACAAAACACATATTTTTCCAGTATTTCCCAGTTTTATTTTTTTCTCTTGACATGTTTTATTTTTTAATTTATAATTTTTTCCATGAAACTGTCCGAGCATCCAGACAAAAAATATGAAATTAAAATTAAGGCTATTGATGCCTTCCTTTCCGCAGGTTCACTTAATGAGATCGCTTCCTCATATAACATACACCCAAAGACACTCAAGCGGTGGATAACTCAATATAAAGAGGGCGGTAAAGCAAATCTAAAAAGGAAACGCTCCCTTAACAGGCATCGGCGCAGACTTCCGACTGAAACAGAGATAAAAATTGCTCACTTAAAGGAAAAAACACCCACCCTCACCCTGCATAAAGCAAAAAAAATCCTTGCGCAAGAAGAAATAGTATTATCTATAAAAGGTATCTGGAATGTCTGGAAAAGGTTTGGTTTAATAGGATACGATAAACAAATAGGGTCCACAGAATTTCATCGTTATATCACAGTCACTTCAGATGTAGATTCTGAGATCAAACGTGCTGAACAATTACTAAAAAATGGGGATGTTCAAGGGACTGCCAGGATTGTAAATTCTCTTCCTACCTGCCCACAGTATGAGGTTTTAGAAAAAATCCCCGACCATCTACTCAATCTGCAAAGGCGGGTTGAAAAATTAGTATCTATCTATGGGAAAATTCCCTTTTCTGCCTTTAGAAAAAAAGCTCATACACTAAGGAAAAGGGCAGAAACTAAGGATCTTATTTACCTTTCTATCAGGGCAGGAATCTGGGAGGCACTTTCATTATCATGGACAGATAAACATAAAGAACTGATTGCATTGGTTCACCTACTTCAGGAACAACTAAAAGATAACAAAGGCATATTTCGAGGAGATCCATATGCACGCTTTCTTCTGTTTGTTCTCGAAGGACAGGCATGGTCTAACCTTTACCAAACCCATAAAGCCATTATGTGTTCAAGAAAATGCCGTACATTACTCAGAACATTCCGGGTACCTACTGAATACAAATATTGGCTGGCAGGTTTTTTTACCAATATCGGTTATTATCGTGAAGCAGGAAAATTGGTTAAACAAATTATTTCTGAAAAGGGGGAAGACCCG
>JAGMEZ010000186.1 GCA_023127905.1 Caldifarciminota bacterium | reverse complement strand
TCATTTACACTTACCACTGACCACTTGGCACTATTCACTGCCGTATCATGGGATGGTAGGGATAGCTCTAACATGGAAGTACCATCGGGTGTATATTTCTGTCGTTTGACTATCGGTAAATCTGCTGTAACGAAAAGATTATTGTTGATTCGATAACCGCATGAAGGGATAATTATGAATGCACGAAGTGATAATTTTAAGAGAAAGATATGGATAATTTTCATCTTCGCCGTGTTTCCTGCTTTTTTATTCTCACAGGTTGACTCTGCTTGGGTCAGAAGATATGACGGACCTGTACATGGCGAGGATGAAGTAACTTCAATGACGGTTGATAACTCAGGCAATGTTTATGTAACAGGGTGGAGTTACGGTATACATCATGAAGATTACACTACTATTGAATATGATACTGAAGGTAATGAAATTTGGGTGGCGAGATACAACCATCCTTATAACGGTGGTGATTGTGCCCTTGCACTTGCTGTAGATTCATCAGGAAACGCTTATGTAACCGGGCTTGCTGAATCCGCATACGCGATCGGTACTATTAAATATGATGGCAATGGAAATGTAATATGGGAAAATATACACGAACCACCTTATTGGGACAATCATGGTACTGATATTGTAGTGGATGCTTATGGAAATGTTTATGTAGCAGCATTTTGCGTTACGCCGGAAGCTGAGTATAGGCTTATTAAATATGATGATTTCGGAAATATAATATGGGAAAGAAGTTACTCACAACCCTATATTGAATTTCCTGTTCTGGCGATAGATAATCAAAATAACATTTTTATTGCCGGGGCGAGCTGGCGTAATTATCCTTCTGCTGAATACATAGTTATTAAATATGATGAAACAGGAACCGAACTCTGGATGAAATTCTATAACAGTCCAGCAGACAGTACCGACTTTATTAATGCAATTGCAGTTGATGATTCTGGATATGTATATGTAACTGGACAAAGTTTGGGGATAGGTTGTGGTTTCGATTATGTCACTATTAAGTATGATAATGATGGCAACCAACTCTGGGTTGAGAGATATAATGGTCCCGGGAATGGAGACGACAGAGCCAATGCCATTGCAGTGGACAATTTTGGAAATGTTTACGTGGCAGGAGGTAGTGAAGGTGATTATGCCACAGTCAAATATAATTCAGCTGGTATTGAGCAATGGGTCGTAAGGTATAATGGATCAGGAAGCGGTTCAAGTAGGTCTAATTCTATGGTGATTGATAGCGCTTGCAATGTTTACGTAACAGGGGGGAGTGAGGGTGATTATGCCACAGTCAAATATAATTCGGCTGGTACTGAGCAATGGGTCGTAAGGTATAATGGTTTAGGAAATGGTACAGATGAGGCTTATTCAATAGCGATTGATGGTTCTAACAATGTTTATGTTGCAGGAAAGAGCATGGGTTCAGGTACTGATTATGATTATGCGACAATCAAGTACGTACAGGGGACTGGTATCGAGGAAGAGGATGGTTCAGAGATGGAAGTTCGGGGTTCTCTGTTGCTCACTGTAACCCCCAATCCGTTCTCCTCAGAAGTCAGAATTCAGATATCAGAAGTCGGAAGAAAATCTGATATCTGTCCTCTGACCTCTGACCTCTACTTACATATCTACGATATAAGCGGAAGAGTAGTGAAGAATTTCAGTCTGCCTACTGCTTACTCCATACTCCCTACTGTCTTTACCTGGGATGGTAGGGATGAGTTGGGAAATGAAGTGCAGAGTGGTGTCTATTTTTGCAAACTGAAGTCCAATCGTATAGAAAGGATGTGCAGAATAATTCTTTTAAGATAAGGAGACTGTAAATATGAGAAGAATGATATTTATAATTTTATTATTTCTTCTACCTGGCTTAGCATTTGCTGACTGGCAAATAAATATGATTGTCGAGTATCCTGGTGGAAGTTTTATCCTTGGCGGAGCTTTGGGAGATGGTAATAATGGTGGAATAAACAAATTATATGCCGCGTGTCATAATGGTTATATCTATCAATATACATGGAACGATACCTCTTGGGAAGAAACAACACTTGATGGTTCTGGACCAGGCTGGATGATGGATGCAACTGTTGGAGATGGAAACTCGGATGACACACTGGAGGTCTACGGTTCTAACTATGCAACGTTTAACTACCATACTTACCAATATATATGGAATGGTACATCCTGGGATAGAACTGATCTGGGAGAAGGTGGTGCGATCTGTGTGTATGTTGGTGATGGTGACAACGACACTAACCTTGAGATATATGCGGTAAAGTGGGATTCCCTTGTGTACCGGTATGAATGGAATGGCACATCCTGGGATGAAAGCAATTTAGGAGAAACGCGACCAGGAACCTCTATGATGAATGTGCTTGTGGGTGATGGTGATAATGATGGAGAAAACGAGGTATACGCAGGTAGTCCGCTTTGTCAGTTTAAATGGAATGGTGCATCCTGGGAATATAATGTGATTGATTCTGTTATTTATATAGATAAAGTTAGCCTTGCACTTGGAGATGGTAATAATGACGGTGAAAATGAGTTGTATGCAACAAGTGCCGAGGATACGACTTTGTATCAGTATAAGTGGAATGGTACATCCTGGGATAAGACTCCTCTTTTTAGCATATACGGAATGAGGTGTGCGGCAGTTGGTGATGGTAATAATGATGGTGAAAACGAGGTTTACACTGGTATTTATCAGGGACATGTTACACAACTTGGTCGTATGTATGAGTTAAAGTGGAATGGTTCTTCCTGGGACCTAACAGATATGGGGCAGGCATATAGCTCGTGTGTGAACGAGATACTCGTCGGCGACGGGGATAACGATGGAAATTTGGAAGTTTATGGTAATCTTTCACGCGGTATTTATCAATATATCTTTCAATCAACACCCATTCTCTCCTGGACTGGTGACCCCGGGTTTGAATCCGATGGTGTAGACCCTGACTCTGGCATTCCTGGTGATACATTTGAGTTCAGGGTATGTTATACGGATTCAAATGATTATGCACCGATTATTAAGGAACTTCAGGTGGATCTGGATGACAATGGGACATATGAGGCATGGGAAAAGTTTTCTATGGTTGAGATGGACACAACGGACACAATATTTACAGATGGGAAGAATTACACGAAATCTATAACTGTAGATCATGCTGGTGATGGTATATTGAACTATAGGTTTACATTTAAGAATTTCTACAACTATGCAATCGGCGAGCCAACCGGAGAACACAGTTTTATTGTACTTCCCTCAGGTATTACAGAGAATCAAATCACTGCAGGAGATTTTCTCATTCATATTAGCCCGAATCCTTTCAAAGAGATGACAGAAATCAGATGGCAGATAACAGATAGCAGATTACAGATTACAGATGACAGACCACAGTTGAAAATCTACGATGCAGCTGGTCGTTTAGTCAAAAACTTTATCCTTTATCCTTCATCCTTTATCCTTCCAGCAAAGCTGGAATGGGATGGTTCAGATGATGAAGGAAGGAAGGTTACACCAGGTATCTATTTCGCGAGACTTTCTTCTGGGAAGAATAGTCATATTAAAAAAATTA
>JAGMEZ010000185.1 GCA_023127905.1 Caldifarciminota bacterium | reverse complement strand
TTCTATGTCAAGCATTTTCTTTTTGGAGGCTTTAAACAAAGAGACTACCAGACAATCCTTCTTCTTAGAAGGATTTGTGAAAGGAAATAGATTATGGAAGGATTAATTGGAGAACTGTTTATCGTAAAGGTTCTTGTAGACTCCGTTTTCCTTGTAAAGTTCTTTATGTGTCCCAACCTCAACAATCTTTCCATCGTGGAGCACGAGTATCCTATCAGCATTTATGATAGTTGAAAGCCTGTGGGCAATGACAAATGTGGTTCTTTTTTTCATCAATGGTTCAAGTGCCTTCTGTATCTTCTTCTCCGATTCTGAATCCAGATTGGAAGTTGCCTCATCAAGGATAAGTATTTTGGGATTTTTCAGTATTGCCCTCGCTATGGAGATTCTCTGTCTCTCTCCCCCTGAGAGATTAACCCCTCTCTCTCCAACCTTTGTTTCATAACCACCTGGAAGAGTTTTAATAAACTCATTACAGTATGCGAGTCTTGCCGCTTCTTCTATCTCTCTATCATTTGCGTCTGGATTTCCAAATTTTATATTCTCTTTAATGGTGTCAGAAAAGAGGAATGTTTCCTGAGCCACTATACCAATATTCCTCCTCAATTTCTTCAGGTTCGCATCCTTGATATCTTCTCCATCAATTAATATCTTCCCCTCTTCTGGTTCATAGAATCTCGGGATGAGGGAGACGAGTGTTGTCTTACCTACACCACTCCTCCCAACAATAGCTACTAATTCACCAGGATTTACCTCAAAGGAGATATTTTTTAATACCCTTTCTTCCCCATCATAGGAGAAAGAGGCATTCTCAAAAACTACTTTGCCTTCCGTTACTTTAATATCATTTTTACCTTCTCTTTCTGGTGCGATATCCATTATTTCGAACACACGCTCACATGCAGCAAGGGAGCGTTGGATACCAATGTTAAGATTGAAAAGTGCTCTTGCTGGACCGAATAGGTATCTTATGAATGAGTTGAATGCGATAAGGCCACCCACTGTGAGACTTCCTCGAATGATCTCTCCACATCCATACCAGATTAAAACAATAGGTCCTGCAGATGATATGATAACAGACGATATGGATGCAAGAGCGGCAGTAATATCAAGCCTTACCTCTTTTCTTATAGCATCCTTGACAGATTTCAAAAGTCTTATGGTAGAACGCTTTTCACCTGTAAATGCCTTGATTATGAATATTGCTGAAAGTAATTCTTGAAGGTCTTTTTGCACCATTGCATATCTCTCACGAACATCATGACTCATCCTTCTAATCCTTTTGTTAAACACCTGAAGTGAGAGCAAATATAGTGGTAGTATCCCGAAACAGATAATCGCAAGTTTTGGATGGATGTATATAGTGCAGGCAATACCTGCAATGAAGGTTAAAGTATTCTGCCCGAATGAGACGAGGGTATCTGCTAAGAGTCCCTGAACTGCATTGACATCACCTGATACCCTTGACATAAGATAACCTGTTTCCTTCTTATGGAAAAACGATAGAGAGAATTTCTGTATATGCTCAAAGAGTTTAAGTCTAATATCAAAAAGTACTCTTCCTCTGAAGGTGGTGAGCAAAAAACTCTCTATGAATGTAGATGCAGCTCTTACAAATAGTACCCCGACGAGAACGAGACCAATGATATTAAGGATTTTGAAGGATTTTAAGACAAGGACTTTATCTATGAGGTATTTGGTAAGGAAGGGCATAGGGAGTTGGAGACCTACGGCGAGTAGCATAAATAAGAATGCAATAACACCCTTCTTCCAATAAGGCTTGAGAAACCTCAAAAACCTGAGCATAGTCCTGAAGGTAGTTTTTTTATTATGCATAGTTTAATAAAACTAAAATTATGAAAGATAAAGATTCATTCTGAATATTTATCAATAAGGTCTATAAGCATTATTTAGTAAAAATTTAATCAACTGCTTTGCAACGCTAAATCATCGATTTTACGTTCTCAAGAGACTGTCATTGCGAGTGGTTCTTCTTGCCCGGCTTTTGCGAAGCAATCTCAAACTTTTGTGGCATACAGTAGTTACCGTATTGCTAATAGTAAAAAATGAAAGCCATAAGCTCTTAGCCATAGGCAATAAGCCAATCCCCAAAGAGTCACACACCCCGTCCTATACCATACGGTATAGGACACCCCTCTCAAGAGGGGAGGAGATTTCCGTGCCCACCTTCGACAAGCCTGCAATATTTTGGTCATTGAGTGTTTGCTGATTTGTAAACGGAAAAAGAAAAAGCTCTCATTCTGCATAGGAGACAAATAGAAAGCTATTTTGAAAGGATAATCTCTTCAGTAAGTTTCATCTTCACCTTTTCACTAAATCGTTTCCACAACTTGTAGTCTTCTTTTGGAATCCTCACAGAATTGCGGTTATATGATATTTTAATCTGTATGGTGCCACCTTCTTCATTTACGGTGTATGTGAATGATGCGTATTTATTTTTGAGAGAGAGATTCACTGGTAGAAGAAATGGCTTCGAACCAGGAAGGTGTTTAACCTCTATGTTATATTCTTTGGATTCTGTGTATCTATAATCTACTGGATATCGTCTTTTTTCTTTATCTGTTCCTGCTATGTTAATGACTACAGTTGGGAGTCTAAAACTTACTCTATCATCTCCAACATTCTTGAGCCAGTCAGGAACATGAAATCTTTCCGTGATAGTTAAAGGATATGAGATACTATCAAGATTGGA
>JAGMEZ010000184.1 GCA_023127905.1 Caldifarciminota bacterium | reverse complement strand
ACTATCATAATCCTCACAATAAGCTGCATCAAACCCTTTCATGATATAATAATCCAAACTATCCTGTTGGGGAAAAGTGAATATAACGAAGAATAAAATCGAATGGATCATCTTTTTTCCCTCTCCAAAAGAGCGGGGTACCTAATCCCGAATCGGTATTTATAGTACAGTTTTGAAATCAGGAAAATAAATATTATAAGAATAAAATACCAGGGGAAAAGAACTGCAAGAAGTATGATAAAGACATAAGAACCTCCCCTCATATATAGAGTAATGAACTTTCTCTTTTTCTTAATAAGTGCAATGAGAAGAAGTGGAAATGAGACAACCGATGTAATAACTATCACGATATCCCGCAGGAAAAGCGCAGAAATGAATGCCAATAACAGAGAAACCATGCTTATTATCAAAGTAGTTGTTTTCCCAAATTTGACCGCTGTTGTAACTGCTCCGTCATTCCTATCCCCCTCTATATCAAGAATAGTTGAAGTTGTGAATATAGATGCAGTAGCCAAAAAATAGGGAATAGCATAAAATAAAAGCTTGTAAGAAAAACCTGAAACTGTAATCCACCCGACACCAAATGCTAAAATACCGTATCCAATTGCATTTGAAAAAATATCAATTACTGGCTTTCCCTTGAATCTAAATGGTTTTACAGAATATAAAAGACCAATAATCAGGGATAGGAGAAGAAATAGAAGATACACAATTCCATATTTAAAAGTAATGGAAAAGGAAATGATAACAAGTATTATACAAATTGCAAGAGCAAGCTTAACTGGTACTATCCCGAGAGGAATAAGAAAGAGTTTCTTGTTTAACCTGTCTGATTCACGATCCACTATTTGATTCACTATGTATATTGAACCGAGTAAAAGTGAATATGAAATAAAAGAAAGCCAGAAATGACTATTTAAGAAACTGGTTTCTTTTATAAAAAAAGGAATTTCTCTCACTCCAAAACCTTCTGAACGCCAGAACCCGGCAAGAAAAAATGTCCAGACAGGAATTAACATTGGAGGTCTTAAGAGAAAAAGAATATCAAGTGGAAAAAACTTAAGAATAAACCTTCTCTTTTCTTTACGATTACAATAAGGTTTTTGGGGGTTCTTAAATTTTGATTTTTTTTGGATTTTCATTTAATGTCTTTTGGAACCTCTTTATGACGTATGTTGCTC
>JAGMEZ010000183.1 GCA_023127905.1 Caldifarciminota bacterium | reverse complement strand
TGGGATGGGAGAGATGCTGAAGGGAAAAAGGTGAATGCAGGCATCTACTTCCTCAAGGCTGACGGAAAGTATGTCGGGAAAGTGGTGAAGGTGAGGTAAAGGAATCATGAAACAAACTTTGTACATTTTTCTTATTACCCCCTTCTTCATTACCTCACTTACCGGTATAACAAACTCTACCAAGTATGATTCTCAACCAGTTAGATTCTATGGATCCCAAAGATGCAAATGGAGAATTGCTGACAACTATTCTAAAATGCTTTACGTGAGCAAATCTGAAGTCGTCTCTCATACCCTTTTTAAAAATCACTTCAATTTTAACCAAGATGAGGATACACTTGTTCTTGATGAAGGAATAGAAGGTCATTATTACAGCAGCAAATATCTTGCACAGAAGTTTTCTCCAGGTCTATCCTGTACATTAATTTCAGTAATAGTTAAGATTCTAGATACAGGTTTACCTTGCAGCCTCTTTGTATGGGCTGATTCTTCTGGTATCCCTCAATCATCATTAAACTTGATTCCTCCAATTTATTTTACTAGCTCAGCTCCAGGTTGGCAAAGAATCGATCTCACTTCGCCAATTTTTCTCAATGAAGATTTTTGGATTGGTTTTTATAGTAATTATCCCATATATTCAGACAATAATCCCAATTGCCACAACAGGATTGCAGAATCGAATGATAAGACATATTGGTATATTTGGGATTATCAGAGATATGGTGAGTTATTGATAAGACCCATAGTTACTCTAAATGGTCCAAGACATGATGTTTCTTGCATAAACCTCTACTCCAAAAGGGGTTATTTTCTTCCGAATCCAGCATTTGATACCGTTGGTATTATAATAAAAAACTTTGGCAGTATAACAGAAATTAATGTTCCTGTTTATATCAGAGTTAAAGATTCACTCGGTATGTTGGTCTTTTTTGACGAAAAATACATTGATTCTTTAAAACATAATGAAATCGATACAATTATTTTCCCATGGTCTTACAATCAAGATTGTGATTGCATTATCGAAGGATACCCCTGGCTTTCAGACGATTGCGTAAGGGATAACGATAGATTTGAATTAGAGTCATATATAAGAACCTATCCATGCGAATTATACTACGATAATATTTACACAACATGGTCAGGTTGGCACCTTGATAGCATTGCAAATAAGTATAT
>JAGMEZ010000182.1 GCA_023127905.1 Caldifarciminota bacterium | reverse complement strand
TATTGAAACAGGGTTCTGTACCTCTAGAAATTTTAGAACACTTGGTAGATGAGTACATAAAAGCTAAAAAAGAGTAATAATCTTAAATTCCTATCTTACTTCTTAAAAACATTCAATTTTGATAGCAAGACAGGACCGATGAAAAGGTCTCCCAGCAGAGCCGTAATTACAGCAGTACTTGAAAGTATTCCAAAATCTATAAGAATTCTGGTATCTGAAAGAAGAAAAATAGAAAATCCTAAAGCGAGTATAAGTGATGTAAAACTGAGTGCTCTGCCAACCTTAGCTAAAGCATTTTTCATAGCCTTTTCTCGATCACCTGTTATTTTATATTCATGTCTGAAATGGGAAAAATAGTGTATTGTATCATCCACAACTATTCCAATGGCTATAGATGCAATTATAGCTGTGGCAATATTAAGGTAGAATCGAGCATATCCCATTAACCCCAATACGAAAACTACAGGAAATATGTTTGGTAGTATACTGACAAGCCCACCCCTGAAACCAAATAGCAGTAACATCAATCCTAATATCACCAAAAAAGCTAATCCAAGGCTTTGAATTTGAGTAAACACAATGCGCTCGGTCACTTTGTGAACCAGATTATCCATACCTGTAATCTCTGTGTTAAATTGATCAAAGTTACTGTCTGCGTAACTTTTAATAATTTCTAACAGTAATTTCCTTTCCTTCTCATTCATCTGATTTGTCCTCATAGAAATTCGAGCCATATCATAATCTATAGTTACAAAGTCTTCGATCTCTGTACCACCTGACATTTCATAAAGAAGTAGGCTTTGTGCAACTTCTGCCTGTGTTTCTGGAATACAAAAATATTTTTTATCATCATTATTAAGAGCCCTGTTAATAAGTTTAACATAATCTATGAGAGAATAAGAGCGTGCTACCTTTGGGTAATTTTCTACCAACTTTTTCAGGTTTTCAATTTTTCTCAAAATTACAGGATTCTTGAAAGAATCCACCTCACCACGAATAATTATTTCTATGCTTGAGATCCCGCCCAGTTCTGCATCCAAAAACTCAGCATCTTCCCGTAAGCGTGTTCCCTTTTTCAAATACTCCATCATTGATCCTTCAACCCTAATTCGAGAGATTCCAATTAACATAACCAGAATAATCAGAAAACAAAATATCATTACAATTTTAGGGTACTTGAGATTAAATCTGCCAATCCTTTCAAGTATAATCCCCATAACCCTATGACTCTCTTTCTTCACAACTTTGGGTTTTGCTTTTACTAACAGTAATCCAACAGGAACTAAAATCATAGACAGGATAAAAGCACTCATTATCCCAAAGCTGGCAAATATACCCATGTTTCTTATCGCCGGAATACTGCTGATACTCAAAGACCCAAAACCCACAGCAGTAGTGAGTGATGTGAATAGACACGGTTTACCTGCCCTACGATATGTTTCCAGGAGTGCTTGTTTCCTATTGCTAAATTTTGATATTTCTATGCGATAATGGCTGATTAGATGGATTGAGTTCGCTATCCCTATTACGGTTATTAGAGCATATAGAGTTGTAGAAATAGGAGTTATTGGTGAGTTTACCATACCTTTGAGTCCCAATGTCCACACCAGGGCTAAAAATACAGTAATTAAAGGGAAAAGAACGGAATAAATGTTTCTGAATATCAAAAACAGCAACACTGCCACAAGAAGCATAGATAGCGGAAAAAATTTATTTGTATCTTTTTCCATTATTAAAGATACCTCGGTATCCGTAATTATGCTACCACCAAGGTAAAATCTCCTACCGGTCTTTTCATGTTCCTTATGTAAAATCTCTCTGGTAGAGGTGACAATCTCTTTAGAAATTTCACTGTGCGTCTTTTCATCTTCTTCTGGTATATCCAGGGACAATACTATCCCTACAGTTCTATAATCATTGGAAATCAGATTTCCCTTGAAAAATGGATTAAGTTCTATTCTCTGCTTTAAACTTGGAATTAACTCATCAGATAACAGTTTATCCTCAATAAGTGGTTTTATCTCTAACCCCTCCTCAGTTCCTACTATATCATCCACTGAAGTCAAACTTGTAACCTCGTTGATGAAAGGTACCTCTTCTAATAACAGCGAAAGATGAGAAAGATATGCGATTTCTGTTTCAATAAATGGATTATCCGTCCTGTAAGCAACCAGAACAAATTCACCACCAAATGTTTCTAAAAATTCATTATAGGATTTCAGAACAGGATCTCCCTTTCGAAACCATGTTGTCTCGTCATCTTCCATTCCCATATCAGGTATGTAGAAAAAACATATAACCGTTATGATTAAAATTACTATAATTAGAAGAATTTTGTATTTGAGTATAAACTCACCAAATCTACTCATCTATTCTCATCTCTCATTAAAAGTAATAAGATATTTCAAGGTATAAGCAATCATTTTTGTCAAACTGTCCTAACATTGATTGTTTTTCACCCCCAAATAAATAACATCCCGTCTCAATGAAAACACCATCGGTGACTAAATATTCTATATAGGGCTGAAACATATAATCCCTATCCCCTGAATTATAAACCATTCCTGAAAATCCAATCTTCAACTCTTCGTCAAATAAGGTTTCCTGAGAACTAAAAACTAATCTGTTTTCAAATTCGCCTTCCTCTATGCTTTCTTCGTAGTCAAAGATATATCTTCCTATCCATTGAAAAT
>JAGMEZ010000181.1 GCA_023127905.1 Caldifarciminota bacterium | reverse complement strand
AGAAATATTCTCTTCTATTCCAACACCAGAAGAAATCCTGAAAAGTGAATCGCTCTGGTCTTCACCAATGTTGAGACTTGGGTCATAGGCTAATATTTTGATTAAACAGTTATCAGATGGGGTATTGGGAATAGTCCACTTAAATAGCGAATCATTTGGTTCACCAGTAGTAATCGTGTCCCAACTGACACCTGCATTTATTGAGTAGAAGATACTAATCGAATCAACACCGACATTGTCTGTTGCTGCCCAAGTAATGTTACAGGTATCACCAACTACAAAATTTTCACCACCGTTGGGAAAAGAGACCTGAACATCTGGAGGAAGCGTATCCATATCTCCAACCAATTTAAAAATCCAATAATCGTAATAATAGTATGGATCTTGTGTATATCCAGCGGCAAAATAATATCCCAATTTATCTACTACGATATCGCGAAGCTTTGCAATTTCACCATATTTCTTCGTCCAAATAGTATCACCGGTAGTGGATTTAATTTTTAAGACCCAACCGACATAGTAGAACCCAGTAAATGTTTGTCCAGCAACTACACAATCCCCGAATTTATTCATTGCTATTCCATAGGAATAGTCATACGAAGAGCCACCATATATTCTATTCCAAATTATGTCGAGTTCAGGACTGAGTTTTCCAACCCATATTTCAGATTTAGCCATTGGAGTCGGGTCTTCCGGTATTTCTCCAGTTAGATAATGATACCCATCAGGTCCTGTGGTTATGTCCCATGCTGTTGGATACAATCCATATGGTCCACAAGGTGGAATAAGATATGTGCTAATAGTATCACCTGTTGATGGATCGATTTTTAGAACCCAGGAAGCACCAAGAGATTGCGAACAACCAACAACAACATAATGTCCATTTTTATCTACTGTTACGGCATAAGCTCCATCCGAATTAGACCCTCCATAAGTTCTGCTCCAGATAGTATCGCCTGTCACTGGGTCAATCTTCAAAACCCAATAATCTCGCCACGACACCCCAAAAGACTCGGTCCAACCAGCAACAACATAATATCCAGAGTCATCTACTGCTACATCATAAGCTGTTTCTCTTTCAGTTCCTCCATAGGTTCTTGTCCAAATAGTGTTGCCTGTTGAAGGATCGATCTTTAGGATGTAAATATCTGTCCGGCTGGCGCCCCAATCACTGACATTATATCCAGCAATTACATAATAACCATCTTTGTCAACCGAAATAGCATTTACTGCCTCCTCAATACCTGTATATTCAAAATATTTCCTGGCCCAGATCGTATCGCCTGTAAGAGGATCAATCTTCAAAAGCCAGATACACCACCAGCATGGAGGAGAAGGACATTGTTGATCATCACTAACCCCAGCAACGACATAATAACCCTGGCTATCAACTGCTACAGTATAAGCTTTATCATCATAATTCTCTCCATAAGTCCTTGTCCATACAGTGTCCCATTGATTGTTAAGTATCAGGGGCTTGAAATTATTTCCTTCTGTCATATGGTCAACTCCATTAGGTAGGGTAAATTCTAAATTCGATCCCCAAAGGTAGAAGTTTATTAGTATTAGAAGAGTAATACAAGAAATCTTTTTAATTTTTCACCTCCTTAAGTATTTTTCCTGTAATTAAAACTGAATCAGAAAAAGAGCGGTTTTCTATCTTTAACATTCTGGATTGAATTATAATAAAATTTGTATGTTGTTTTAAGACTACATGGTCTTAAAAAGCTTTAATTTTCAAAGGTTGACAGTTTTTTATTTTTACTCTTGACAAACGGTATTATTTATTGTATAATGTTTCCACGTATGTATAACATCCAACCACAATTACGCCTGAATATTGTTCGACACTACCTGGAAAATGGAGCATCTTTAAGAACAACTGCCCACAAATTCAATGTTCATTACCTGACTGTTTTCAAATGGGTTAAATTGTACAACGAACAAGGAGAAAAAAGACTTTTATCTACATATAAGAGACCCTGGAACAGGGCACCAGAAGAATTAGAAGAAAAAGTAGCGCTTCTGAAGGAAAGGGAACCGGCTATAACTGTGAGAAAGGCAAGAGAGATACTTGAAAAAGATGGAATTACGATTTCTATTAAAGGGATATGGGGCATCTGGAAAAGGTACGGGTATGCAGGATTCAAAAAGGAGAAGATTAGCAATAATTATACAGAATATTTTTCCTGGTCAAAAGAGGCAACAAAGAAATATGAACAGGCAAGAGAAATGTTTAATCTCGGAAATACAAAAAAATCTACAGTAATATTAAACTCCATTCCAGTTCTTCCAAAAAATGAATTGTTACTACAGATTCCTGATTGTAATTTAAATTTAAGAAGACGTGTGGAAAAAATGCCTTCTTTATTTGGGAGAATACCTGTGCAATCTTACCTTAATAAAGTAAGGAATTTATATAAAGAGTGTAAGAAAAGAAGCTTATATTATTCAGCTCTCAGGGTAGGGATTTTTGAAACAATGGCATTATTATGGGCAACAGAACCAATGGAGTTGATGAAGAAGATTGAGGAATTAAGAAATATATTCAGCAGAAGAGGGGACTATCAATCCGATATTCTATTTGAGCAACGGATTCCACTTCTTATTGGAGAGGGTATTGCATGTGCATACCTTTCAAAAATAAAAAAAGCATCAAAAATAGCCAGCATTTGCCGTAGATTACTTACAAAACGGAAACTTATATCCCCTTATTTTATGATTGATCTTGGATCCTTATATGCACACTTAGAGGATTTTAAAAAAGCAGAATACTGGTATATGAAATGTCTAGAAAGATCGAGTGGGAAGGAAAAGAAGATGGTTAAAAACTACCTTACTGATGTATTATTTATTAAAGGAGAATATAGAAAGGCAATTCACATGTTAAAAGAGGCAGATTTATCTGAATGGGTTTCTGGTTTTAGAAAACTTATATTTCAAGCTATGTGGTCTCTAATCAATGGAATACCCCATAAAGCAATTTCTTCGTCTACCGAGGCTCTTTTCTTATTAAAAAAAGAAAAGATTTACGCCGGCATAGTAGGCGCAAATTTAATAAAAGCAAGTGCATATTGCAGTCTTGGTGAAAAGGAAAAGGCGGAAAGTATCCTCAGAAATATTCTGCCGTTTGTAAAAACTAAACTTAAGAAACGAATAACCTTGCTTAAGATTCTTCTCTCCGGAACCACAAAAACCGTATCCTACACCCCACTAAATGAAGACCTCTTGCCTGCAGAAAAACTTGCATTTCTCCTGAGG
>JAGMEZ010000180.1 GCA_023127905.1 Caldifarciminota bacterium | reverse complement strand
CTGTAATTTTGTCATAATCGATCTCATCGGCATCGGGAATTCCATCATTATTTGTGTCTTCCCATGCATTTCTTGTATCGAAAATATCTGGTATGTTAAGGTAAAGAAAACCAATAGAGAGTGCATTTTCTGCATTTTTTCCCGGGAGAATAAATGTAGCACCGTCGTATGTCATAAGATTTTTGTAGTGCGTTGAATGCATAAAGAAAATGGTCTTTTTTTCAATCTGAACCGTACCTGCAGGATTCCAGTAGAATGAAGTTGCATCATTCGCAATGGACGTAAACGCACTTCCCATACCGTAAGACCGTGCACCTAACCCAAGGCTCAGAAATTCTTCAGCATACTTTGCGAGCGGATAAAGTGATTGTGGGATAATAAGTAAAATTAAAAAGATAAGTTTTTTTCCATACATAAGGCATTTCACTTTCATTTAGATAGAACGTTGTAAAAAGCTAACTGTTCCCTGTTTTTTTCTTGATGTCTCCATTAAATAAACCCAAGACAACCTTTCTTCATTTCCTTTTTAATACCTTCTTCTATTTCTTTCTTTTTTTCTTCAATAAAATTTTGTATATATGCTTTTGCCCTACTCTTAAGGTTTGCAACTTCTTCTTCTGTTAATTTTCTTACATCAGTAATACCTTCTTTACCTACGAAGTATCTAAACTCATCTTTTAATAAGTATGTTTGAGCTCCTTCGATAAGAGCCTTTGCATATAATTGACCTGAGAGTACGTTAAATGAGGTTTCCTGGTTTTCATGAACTACTACTTCGAAAACAGTTCCACGGACTGCAGCAACAGCTGTCGGTGTATAAACCTGAAATGTCTCACCCTTTCTCAGTCTTTTAATCTTGCATAATACACTTCCCATCAGGGCTTTTATCCTTGTTGTAAACAACCCTTTTTCCTTCTTTAACTGTCTTATCTTGAGAGCAGAGTTTGGTACAAGTGACGAAACAGAACCATCCTCATAAGTAATTTCAAGAACGGAATCATCGCCTGTTACGAGGCTATCGTCAGCATAGATTCTCATATTGGTTTCAGGATAAACTAAAGTTTCTTTTCTGTAAATGGAAATTGTTCCTTTAAAATAGGAAAGGGTGGCTTTTTGAGTGTCTGCAAATAGACGAAAATATGTAGTTAATAGGAAGAGCAGAATTATTACCGGAGCAAATCTTGTTTTGAACATTCTTTATTCTGTCTTCTTATAATTAATATTAGGAACTAAGAAGTTTCTTTTTTATAGAGTAGATGGCTTTTATCTTACCCCA
>JAGMEZ010000018.1 GCA_023127905.1 Caldifarciminota bacterium | reverse complement strand
CAAAATACTCTCTACCTATTTTTTTATTGACCATCTTGTTAAATTGTTTTTATCTTTCGAATCCAACCTTTTGCACCTATTTTTTTAAATATTTCCATTGCCAACTTAAAAGACTTCTTTGTATTCGTCTTATCACCAGACTCAGAAAACATACAACCCTGATAATAGTAAGCCTTGCCAAGTTTGAACCGAGTTTTCATTTCTTTTAATATTGATATTGATTCACCAAAAGAAGATTTTGCCTTATCCCACTTTCTCTCCTTAGTATAAAAACGACCTAAAAAACAAAGTACTTCAACTTTCATCTCCTTTGAGTTAATTTTTTCTGACAAAGAAAGAATCTTTTTCACTTCTCTTTTTAATCTGACTAAGTCATCCTTCTCCAAATAGATTGATACCCGACTGAGTAAAACATCAAGTAGAAGAAAATTCGATTTAATCTTCCGGACAATCGAGTATGCCTTATTGTAATAGCTTTCAGCAGTCGAATAATCATCTTTTTGTAAAAATACATCGCCAATCCATATCAGACTATCTACTAAACCTTTTCGATCACCAATGTCTTCTTTTATTTTTAATGAACGTTTATGAAACTTTATTGCATTGGCATATTCACCAAGAATCTCATAAACACGCCCGATATTGCACAGACATGTTGCTTCATCTTTGCGGCTACCGATATCTTTTTGTATCTTTAACGAACCGTGGAAAAACTCCAACGCCTTGGGATATTCACCAAGAACCTCATAAACACCACCGATATTATTCAAACTCATGGCAATACTGCTACGGTTATTAGTATCTTTATATATCTTTAGTGAATCCTGGAAAAGCTTCAATGCCTTGGAATACTCACTAAAAGCAAAATGAACTGTTCCAATATTGTTAAAACCTCTTCCAACACCCTGTCGGTCACCAATATCTTCTATCATTTTTAATGAACGCTTGTAAAATTTCAATGCGTTGGAATATTCGCCAAGTTCTTTATAGATTGCACCAATATTATTAAGCGTTATTGCCTGAATTTTATAGGTTCCAATCCCTCCTTTGACTTTTAAAGAATTCTGGTAAAACTTCAATGACTTCGAATATTCACCAATAGTGTAATAGACAAGCCCGATGTTACTGAGATTTGAAGACACACCACTGAGGTCACCAATTTCTTCGGTTATTTTTAGCGCATCCTGGAAAAACTTCAGTGCCCTGGGATATTCACCAAGAAACCAATAAATATTCCCAGTACTGTGAAGACTCTTTGCCTCTCCCTTTTTATACTTTAATTCTTTATAAATCTCGAGTGCTTTCTCTGCTTTCTTCGCAGCTTCTTTATACTGAGCTGTATCCTGGTTAATCTTACAAAATGCAATAAGACAATCTGCTTCCTTTTCTTTGTTTCCAATCTCTTTTGCTTTATTTACAGCTTCCTCTAAATCCCCTGCCCCCCTTTCATTCTCTCCTATCAAATTCAATACAATAGCTCTCTTCTTTAAACACTCAATCTCTTTTACCTCTTTTTCCTCTGCTTCACTCTCTGCTAAACACTCAATCGCTATGTCATAAAACCTTATCGCATCCCTGTT
>JAGMEZ010000179.1 GCA_023127905.1 Caldifarciminota bacterium | reverse complement strand
ATAAAATTCCAGCCACACGAAAGGAAAATAGTATATGTAAAGCAGAAAGTAAGTTGGTACTCAGTATATAATTTTTATTTTTCATTTCCAGAAATATTGCAAATTGACTATCCTTCAAAATTTGTATATGGTCTAAAACTGGAAAGTCTGTGGGCAGGAACGCCTGAAAGAATAGATATTTATTATGAATTTTGGGGCGAATGTAACATTGAGGATAAAGGGTGGCAAGATACTCGCCACCTATTTATTCAACCTAAAGGTTATTACTGGCTTAATAACCACACCCTTGCTTGGAGAATTGAAGATGTAGAACCAAAAGAAGATATTGTAATTAAAACTGCGTCTTTCTCGTGCTATGATACAAAGAATGATATAATTAAAGATTGGGTTGGCAATTGTGCGGAAGAGGTTAGTTGCGTTGATTACTGTGAGCCGGATTTTCATGACGAACCAGAAAACTGGTATGAAGGGAACAGCAAGTTATATACTGAAGATGATCTAAATTTATGGAAAGATGTGGACATTGACGAGCTGAAAAACATCCCCTGCAGATATAAAACATATAAGGCAGTTCTAGAAGCATATCCTGAATTAATGAGGAATGTGATTTATGCTGTGCACGGTTATCCCTTTAAGACTCCTTTTTGGCGATCTAATTTCGAGGAATTCGCCTGGTACGAACCAAGAGAAGATTTCAGTGATGCGGTTCTAAACGAGATCGAGCACAAGAACATCGCATTCATCCTGGAACATGAGAAGAAGATAAAGGAGTATTTGGAGAAACTGGAGAAAGAAGAAACCGCAACTCGCCAAAAACGAGAGAAGGGAGAGTAGGATGAAGAGGCTTTCTTCGGTGACCTTGTGTTTTTTCGTAGTTCTTCAGTTTGCGTGCAGCCTAAAGCACACTCAGAAAAGCGAAGAGGAAAAAATACCGAAATACAGTAGTTATGTGATAAATTACGAAGTATCTGATTCATCTACTACAGGAAAAATTAAGGGAAAAGTCATTAATGCATTAAATGGAGAAGCAGTTAAATATGCAAATATCGTTTTGGACGGAACAACAATTGGAACCGTATCAGATGCAAATGGCGATTATCTCATTGAGGGAATACCTCCTGATACATATGATGTTTGGATTTCGGATATAGGATATCAAGGCATTACAGCAGGAGATATTAAGATAGAAGCAGGGAAAATTGCAATCCTTGACATTAAGCTGGCTCCTTCAAAATCCTATCCTTTGCCTAAAGGATGGGGTATTTACTGATTGTGTTCTAAGTATAGAAGCTTTGCCAATAATACTGGTCGACCAAGAATTACCCAAAAACGATCAAAACTCGACCGTAGTTATACCGTAGTAGGTACTGGAATGAAAATGCGTGATCCCATTAGAGATTTAACGGAAATGCGCAAAAAGAGAGAGATTGCTTGAAGCATTTCCTTCCTCTAACGGGACAGGAAACGCGTGACCCCGTAAAGAAACCACGTAAAGGTATTTCAATCTTACGTGGCTTACTGCTTCGTTTCAACGGGGCAAGAAGGATGAAGGATAAAGTGAAACACCTTCTTCACCGCAAAACAGTTCGGCTCACTCACTGCAAGCTAAGTCCTGAGTGTAATCGAAGGGCCCGCGAAGATCGCAATATGAAGAAAACACTTGACAATTGACTACAAATTGCATACAATTGACTACAAAATGTATACGGAGAAATTATGTTAGAAGAACTATTTTCCTCGAAAGCAAGGATTGAAATTTTGAAGCTTTTCTTATTTAATCCAGAGAAGCGATATTATCAAAGACAGATTGCATCGTTGAGTGAGCAGCCAATCAGAGGAGTTCAGCGCGAGATTGATAAAATGAAAAAGATAGGTTTAGTTGAGGAATCAATAGAGGGAAACCGAAATTACTATCAAGTAAACAAGGATTGTCCGATTTATGAAGAGCTTAAGAGAATATTCCTTAAAACCGTAGGTGTAGGTGAGGCTCTTCGAAAGCATCTCGAAAAAACTGCTGATATCAGGATAGCGTTTATTTATGGTTCATTTGCAAGGGGAGAGGAGAATCTTTTGAGTGATATAGATTTGCTTGTCCTCGGGAAAATAAGCGTAAAGGAACTTTCAAGTTTTCTTACAAAACCCAAGAAGGAGTTGGGACGTGAGATCAACTATTCAGTATATTCAGTTAAAGAGTACAAGAGAAGGGTGAAGCAAAAAGACCATTTCCTTAATGCTGTACTAGGAAAAGAGAAGATTTTTATTATTGGAAGTGAAGATGAGCTTAAAGAGATTACACAGTCAAGGTAGACTTTCGCATCACAGGACGTCTCAGAAAGAGATTAGCAATTTGCTGCAAGTCGTAAAGCGCGATATCAAAGATGCACGAGTAAAGGGTCTTTCCAACGATCGGAAATTTGCTACAGCATACAACGCTGTTTTGCAGTTAGGAATAATTCTCCTCTACTGTAATGGATATCGGACGAAAGGAGCAGGCAGCCATTTCACGGTATTTCAAGCAATGAAGGATATACTAGGAAAGGAGTATGCTGAATTGGCGGATTATTTTGATGCCTGCAGGTCGAAGAGAAATATTACAGACTATGACTATGCAGGTACGATCTCAAAGAAAGAAACGGAGGAATTGATTAAAGAGGCAATAAAATTCCAGAAATTTATGCTCAAATACCTTCAAGATAATTACCCTCATTTCCTCCCAAAATAGAAGCAATACATTTGTCTTACAATCAATAACAATCAATAACCACCAATACACCACGAATACACAATTATCGCATATTCCCCGAATTTATTTCGTTTACTGTTAGATTTCAAATTTTGTTTTTCCTTTTATCCCGTGAGAACGAAGTCCCGTGGCTGCGAAGCCCCGTTAGGACAAGGTCCTTTTACGGGTGCAACGCAACTTTACGGGTACGCAGTTCTTTTACGGGATCACTTTTTACTTGACACCTTCTCTCGTCCCATGCTATAGTTCTTTGAATCAAAAAATATGAAAAGCAGGGAGCCAACTAAGTCTTATTTCTTTGTCTGACACCAGATTCAGTCTGGATGAAGAAGAAGCCGCAGCCGAACCAAAATAAGAAAAATGAGAGAGGGATGAAAAAAGAATTCATTGCAAAATTGTGGGTTTGCTTTGGCGCTTTAAATATAATAGGATTGTTGTTTGCAATTCCCTTAAATAGTCGTAGTGAGGGTGCTGGATTATATTTGGGTACAATTGCTACAGCTCCAATACCCCTTGGAAACTCGCATATCAGGATGGTCAAGTTAAAGATGAGAGTAGAGTGCGGTTGGAAAGAATCATGGGTAGAGTGCTGGTATACATTGAGAAATGAAAGTAATGATTCAATTATATCTACTATTATATATCCCAGCGTGGAGAAACTTGTTAGATTGGATCCAAAAGGCAACGACACAATTATATCTGTCATACATCCTACTTTCCAGAAGGTTATTTTATATCGTAATCGGCAAACATCAGTGCAAACCAGTCGCTACCGTGATGTTGGGAGGTTGCGGATTGGTTCAGATAGTATAATGGATGCGAAACACATCACAAAGGACATTGATTATCATGATTATTATGCAAATTTCGTTAAATGGTCTGAGAACTTACCTGTTAAATACAGGAAAAGCTATGAAAAATACAAATCGCCAAAGGAATATTTCATTTGGAATATTCCTTTTGAGAAAGGAGAAACAAAGGTATTTGGGCATGATTATAATTATTACAACATAAGAGAGGAAACAGGTAAATCGCCTCAAGCGTTGTGGAGCGCATTCGTATTTTTTCTTAAGGCTGCAAGTGCTTGGAAGGGTAGTATAGATACAGTAGATATCAAAGTATATGGTTTGTCAACATTCTATCCGAATTGGAGGGTGAAAGACCAATTAAAAACCTTCAGATTTTTTGGCGAATCTACATCTTGTTCATACCTGGGAGGTGAGGCATACTTTTGGGCGAAAAACAAATCTGGTTATTTAGACAGTTTGCATGATTTCTCTCCAGAGGGATATAGTATTCACGCTGATACGGTTTCCTGGCTTTTTACAAATATTGAGCCAGACTTCAATATTGAAATTATTTTGAATTCGTGGCAGAATAATGGCAATATCCATATGCTCATTAGAGATTTCCTGAATAAAGACAGATTTGGTAAAGCCAAATTCAAGACTATAGGAACAGTGGATATACATGAAGCAATAGAATTACAATATGGAAGACATAATCTCTTTCATTTTACAGATCCATTTTTCTTTGTCGTGAATCATGAGAAAGAGAGATGGATCCATCCCTATTCTCTTTATCATCTCAGTACGGAAGAGCTGCAATACTTGATTAATGGAATATATGCTGCAAGGCGATTTCCCTTTAAGAATGAGGATATTGCAGAGCAATTTTCCCAATTTGAGTGGTACGATCCTACCAATAGGTTCAATGAACGGTGGTTAAAAGATAATGATTGGTTTAACATATTTGAGATAAAAAGAGCTATGGAAATAATGAAAAAATATGAAGGGATGAAATAGTAGCTTAAAAGAAAAGGTAGAAGGAAATGTGTGCGGCATTATTCAAGATACAGGATACACAAGTCTTTATTCATCTAGCTGGCAGAATTGCTGTGCTCTGTATTGCGGTTAGTATAATGTTCAGTTCGGTTTTCTCATTTGCTGATGATACTGGTTTGGTGATGGGTACAGTTGCAGGAACTGTCATTCCAATAAATAACGAGAGTATAAGAATGCAGAAAGCAAAGATAAGAGTGGACATTGGCTGGAATGAATCCAAGGTATACTGCTTATTTACTTTCAAAAACGAAGGAGGAGACACTATAGTATTAATGGGATTTCCTAAGAGAAAGTATAAGATCGAATTTGGGATGGAAGGTCCATATCTAGCGGAAACTTTTCGTACTCGCTATATTACCAATAGAGGGATTCTTTGGAATGGTTCTGGAAGAAAATTACGATATAAGCAAATTGTCTATGATATAAAAGATTTTACAGTAAAATTTGATTCTTCTGTTGTTATTCCCAAGATACTAAATTCGGGATGGAGTGGGCCAAATGATTCATTAATTGATCTCATAACTGAGTATTATGTCTGGGAAGTCCCATTTAAAAAAGGTGAAATAAAGGAGCTTGAACATTGCTATGTAAATCTTAATTCCGGTGAGGAAACCAGTGCTTACTCAGAGGCTCTATGGCGAAAGTTCGAGTACATCCTGAGCACAGGGAGTACTTGGAAGGGCAATATTGGAGTGGTTGATTTCAAAGCCTATAGCCTAAGTAGTCAACATCCGTTTTGGTGGGATTCATTATCCTTATTTGGGGTTGGTTTTATTGGACAAATATATGGGTTCCTTGCTAGAGAAGCTTATATTTGGGGAAATCAGGGGTACGACTACATTAATTTATTGCACGATTTCTCTCCAGAAGGATATTCACTTCATGATGGGACTGTTTCCTGGTATTTCAAAGATATTGAGCCAGATTTTGATATTGC
>JAGMEZ010000178.1 GCA_023127905.1 Caldifarciminota bacterium | reverse complement strand
TCCTTTGTTTAGGTTATCCAAAGGATTCGTTATAGTACTTAAAGATTTGTTACTAAGATGGGTATAAATTTCTGTAGTTTTACTGCTTTTATGTCCCAAGAGTTCCTGTAAACTTTTCACTCTCTCTTTCTCTTATTTCTCTAACCGATAATATAAAAGAATAGGGAAAAGTCAAGTATTTTCTTATGCAACAAAATTCTTTCACCCTCACCCCTGAAACAAGTTCAGGGCAATCAATACCGAGATTACTTCAATAGTTAATATGAAAGTGTATTCGTAATGACACAAGGGTAAATATTTGGGGTCAGACCCCTGGTTACGGGCATATACGCAGTGGTCTGACCCCTCTTCTTCGCTACATGAACAATACATCCACCATCTCACCCTTCTCTACCCCTTCACTTTCAAGGTCAATCCGAACGAGACCATCAGCTCTTGAAAGGCTTGAAATAACGCCGGAGCCCCCAGGGACAGGCTCTGCCCAAACCGCACCGTTTTCTTCTTTAAGTCTCACCCTTATGTATTCTTCCCTTCCTGAAACAGATGGTATATTCTGCGAAACCATTGCTCTTATCGAGGTCTTATCACCAAATCGTTCTTTATAAGACATCATTTTAAGAATTAAGGGTTTAAGGATAAGGTAGAAAATGACCATGCAAGAAACAGGATGACCTGGGAGACCTATTACAGGTTTATTATCAATTTTTGCAAGGATAGTAGGTTTACCTGGTTTTAATGCAAGTCCATTTGCAAGGACATCTGAACCATTAAATGCAGTTATGCAGTCGAGTGTAATATCTTTCGTGCCAACAGAGCTCCCTCCGGATATTACAATTATATCAGATTTCGATATACCTATTTCTATCAACTCTTTTATTTCATTCATCGAATCCTTCGCAATACCAAGATCAACAGGTTCTCCTCCATACCTTTCCGTCAGCGCATAGAGAGTGTAAGTGTTTATTCCTCTTATCTCACCTGGTTTTGGTTTCATCTCAGGCGATACGAGTTCATCACCCGTTGAAATAATCGATACCCGGGGCTTTTTGAAAACATCGATCTCTTCAATTCCACAGGAATAAAGTACCCCTAAATCCTGTGCTCTTATAATTCTACCTTCTTCAAGGAGTAAATCACCTTTCTTAATATCACTTCCCTTCTCTACAATATTCTCCAGCGGCGCAACAGCCTTTTTTATCGCTATAAGCTCTCCCTTTCTCTTTGTATTTTCAATCATCACAACAGCATCTGCTCCTTGCGGTATCATTCCACCTGTTGGGATTACAACACCTTCTCCCTTTTGTATCCTCATATCTGCTTTACGACCCATAACGACTTCATCTTTTACTATCAATGTAACAGGCGATGACTCTGAAGAACCATATGTATCATCTGCTATTACCGCATACCCGTCCATTGTTGATCTATCAAAATTAGGAACATTACAGGGGGCTGTTATCGTACTTCCCAAAATCCTACCGAGTGATTCCTTTGTTATTATTCTCTCTTTATCCTTGAGGGAAATTGTATCAAATAGAGAAAGGGCTTTTGCCCTTGTAATGACCTTAAAAAACTTTTTTTTCATTGTATTGAAGAAAATTTAACCATATATTAATGTAAATGGATTAAAATACTTTTGATTTGGAGTAGCGAGTCTTGTCTCGTGCAAGGACGCAGAACAAGTTCTGCTACTCCAGAACCTAAAGAATGCGAGGCTGGAAGCCTCGCCTGTTGAAACTTAATCGCGCGACAGAGCCCGTAAAAGCTTCGCTCACGGGCTAAAGCCTGCGGCTACCCAAACAAAAGTTGGGGACAAGCCCCAACGCTACAACAAGAAGAGGCACTAATGACACTATGTTGTTTTCTCTTTCTCTTTCTCTGGCGTTTCGTCTTCCTTTTCTATCTCATCCTGGATACTCTTCATCCCCTTCTTGAATTCTTTGATACCCTTACCGAATGAATGCATAACATCCGGGATTTTCTTTGCACCAAAAAGAAGAAGAACAACAAGCAAAACCAGTGTAATTTCCTGCCATCCAATTGCACCACCTAACATTTTTAATCACACTCCTTTTGTTAAATTTCAATAAAGTTGGGGACAAGCCCCAACGCTACATAGTTTTTTGCTAATTAGGAATTCTTCAGTCAAAATAACCTTATAATGTAATCTTTATCTCTATAGTCTTTATTTCCTTTTCATCTATCTTCAGGTTTTCGACGATAGCTTTATTCACATCTACTACAATTTTCCTTACAAAATTGTTCATCTCTACATTTTCATCATTTACCCTGAGGATTACGTTTTCATCCATTTGATTTCTCCATAAAATTCACAATCTTTTTGATTTCGTGTTTTTGAAATTGAGGGACATCAATATCAAACGTTTTATCAGAGATAAGAGCTACAGGCTTTTCCCTTAATCTGCGTCTTTTTCCCCCATTAGCAACAACTTCGATTTTCTTTATACCACTCCATCTTTTCCCACCCTCAACGATGACATAATCCTTATCTGAGAAATACTGTTTAATAAGAGATACCGGCTCATCGCTGTTGTTATTTTTAAAAAGCACAATATTGTTCCTTGTAACCAGAAGGACGGGGTCTGCACCCTCTTCTCTTAGACGGTACGAGTCCTTACCCTTTTTATCAATCTCAAATTCAACTGAGCAATTCTTAACAGCACCGACTGTGTAGTTCCTCATCTTAAGCTCAGCAATTATCTTTAATATAAGTGTTGTCTTTCCGCTGTTCGAATCTCCAATAAAAGAATAAATTCTATGCATAATAACCTCACGCAGGCTAAAGCCTGCGGCTACCGAACCAAAAGTTGGGGACAAGCCCCAACG
>JAGMEZ010000177.1 GCA_023127905.1 Caldifarciminota bacterium | reverse complement strand
TCACTGGTCATTGCGAACGAAGTGAAGCAATCTCGAGATTGCCACGGGACTATGTCCCTCGCAACGACTTTGTCGGATTGCCACGTCGTTTCACTCCTCGCAAAGACAAGGAGAACGTAAAGAAATTAAAAGAAGAATTTGGGAATATTTTTACAGCACAATTGTATATTTATTAACGTTAAAAGAATGAATGCTGAAAGTAATGGTAAGTAAAAAATGATAAGTTGAAGTCATGGAAGAATAATTGTATATTAATTGTATATTGATAGTTATTCGTAGTTATTTATTGTGAAATGTAAAAAGCAGAAAGAAAATGAACGATAATAACGATCAAAACGAAGTTATTTCTAACCTAATTGGTAGTGGGAAAAATAACATGAAAGAATATGAAAAGCGAAACGAACTCTATACCCCCCTTTGAAAAAGGGGGGACAGGGGGGATTTAAAATCCCCCTAAATCCCCCTTTATAAAAGGGGGACTTGTTGGAGGGATGTTCTTTAGAAAAGGAGGAATTATGCTCTATCTAACCATCGCATATTCAATAATCTGGGTGGGTACCATTATCTATATCTTATCTCTATCTTCCTCTCTCAGACGCACCAGGAATGAATTATCATCTTTAAAGAAAGAATTAGAGAAAAAAAATTAAGGTAGCTTTTCTTATAATCTGTATCTTCTTAAATCCTTATAATTAATTTAAAATTTCAATCCACAATATCGGTTTAGTTTGTTCGGATTATATCAAGATATTTTTAACCTCTTCTTCTCTCAGCTAAGAGGATGATGTTTTTTAACTCTTCTTTACTACTTGCCTCAAGCCAATTCTTATCAAATTCAGGGCTTTGAGTAATCTCAGCAATAGCAGCTAAAATCTTTAAGTGTAAAATTCGTTCCCCTGATGAGCCTACAAGAACAAATGCAATATGTACCACTTCATCCTGAGGGAAAATAATTCCTGCTTTTGCTCTTACTAAAAGAGTCTTAACGATCTTTTTGCCTTTAACACAAATATGGGGAATAGCCATACCTTTCCTTATTACTGTACTAGATTCTTTTTCTCTTTCTATAAATTTTTTAAATAATCCCTGTGGCTTTGAATTCAACTCCTTGGCTAAAAAATTCGAGATATCTCTAAAGAAATCCTCCATTTCTAAAACCTCTTCGATATCAACAACCATAGATTCCTCAATAAGTTTATGAAATCTATCTTTTGTAAGTTCATCTCTCGTAATAACGATATCCCGCAGTTCAGTAAGAAGATTATCTGAGGTTAATTCTTTATCCTTGGATACAAGTCTTTCTAAAACATATATTAAAGCAGAATCCTGCCTGGTTCTTTTTTGTGAATAGATCTTATACCAGGCAAACCCTAATAAAAGGAATATCATAGTTAGAAAGACAATAAATGTTCCCATCTCAATTAAAAGAAAAAGACCTCCTAATATCCCAAAGACTTGCAAATAAGGATAAAGAGGAGAATGGAATTTGGGTCTGTAACTAAGGATTTTACTCTCCCTGAACAAAATTAAGGTCAAATTTGCAAAAATGTAGAGCAAGATCAAGATACTTGAGGCAACCTTTACCAATAAATCAAGCCTTAAGAACAGAATAACTACAACCATAAAAAATCCGGTACAGAGAATAGAAACATAAGGAGTCTTAAACCTTGAACTTAATTTTTGAAAATTTACAGGTAAAAGTTTATCTCTACTCATTCCCAATGGGTATCTTGAAGCAGTCATGATCCCTGAATTTGCTGTAGATATAAAAGCTAAAAATGCACCGATGCTTATTATTATTTTTAAAATATCTCCTCCAAAAATCCCTGCTCCGTCTGAGATCGGGGTAAGGCTCCCTCTTAGGTGTTCAGGATTTAAGACACCTGTAGTTACAAAAATAACCAGAGCATAAAAAATAGAGGTGACAATGAGCGAAAGAAACATGCCTAATGGAAGATTTTTCCCTGGATTTTTTGTTTCTTCAGCCAAGGCAGCAACCTTAGTCAATCCTCCGTAAGAAATAAAAACAAAACTTGCGGTTGCAAATACAGAGCCTAATCCTTTAGAAAAGAATGGAGTGAAATTTTGAGGATTTACTGTTCTTGAACCCCAAAGAATATATATCAAAAGTATTCCCAAAAGTCCTAAAACCAAAAACACCTGAAATCTTCCTGCTTCCTTTGCGCCTATTAGATTCAAAGCAATAAAAAATATACAGCAAAACAGAGCAATGATAGATATCGGAATTGGAGTTATTATACTTAAATAAGCCCCCATACCTATAAGGGCAAATGCTCCCTTTAAACTTAAAGAAAACCAGGTTGAAAATCCAGCTACTGTTCCTAAAAGGGGTCCAAATCCTCTCATAATATAGAAATAGTCTCCACCAGCTTTAGGCATAGCAGTAGTTAATTCTGCCATACTTAAAAGAGTAGGGATACAGAACACCCCTGCTATAACGTAAGAGATGATAACCGCTGGACCCGCTTTAGCAAAGGCTAATCCAGGAAGAATAAACAGTCCCGAACTAATCATTGCCCCCGTTGCTACGCAAAAAACATCTAAAGAAGTGAGTTTTTTCTTTAGCTCTCTTTCCATCTATATATGTTCCTCATTTTCACTCTACTCTACACTATTATTCTTCTGTTACGTAAACAGGCAGCTGTTCTCTCAATAGCTGATAAAGTTTTACATCATTATCTTTATTTTCATTAACTATCTGGAGACCTATGCTTAATTCTCCAAAGGTCAACTCTTCTTTAATGATTCCCCATAGCTCTTGACCTTTTTTTCTCCCTTCTGCCCGTAATCTTTCTATAATCTGATTCAGTTCATCTGTTATGGCAGCCTCTTGTTCTATAGAAAGTTTAACTTCTTCTACTTGTTCTCCCTCTTTAACAGATTTTTCAAATCGTGCCATTCTCTTTCTGTAAGAGATTAAACTTTCTTTAAGCGAATCAAACAATTTTATCCCCCCATTAGCCACAATCGTCTTACTCATTGTAGTAGCCATCTGATCCCTTATCACTTCCCATAATACTTTTCCCTCCATAGTCCCTTTTAACCTTGCTAAGGCTAAGGATACTGAAAGAATTGCATTCATTCCTAAATTACCCTTTCTCTGCATAACCTTTATCTGCTCATCCTTTGATGCATCAGGAGACAAGGTCCCTCTTTCTATGGCTAAACTCTTTTCAAGTTCCAATAACATTCTATCTAACTCCATCACTCCACCAAGCTCAGGAATTCTCTTCCCAAGAAGGGCTTTAGAAATAAGCTTATCTACATTATCCACTGCATTGAGACAGCCTTTCCCCTTGAAACGTTTTGCCCTCCTCCATGATTCAGATAGTTCATCGTCCTTCTTTGATGCAACTATTTCATCACTTACATGTTTCTTGAATCGATACGTCTTATCAATTTTTTGAAGCTCGAATAGGTCGGGATATCTCTTTGTAACCGGGGAGTTAGCAGGAATGATACTATCGATAAGATGAATAGCCTCGTCTGTTCCTGCTGATGTTCCAAGCGGAGTTGCACCTCCAAATGTGAAAAGTTTCGAGCATTTTTTACTTCCTTTTATCCCAACTTTCACCTCAACACCAACAGTTGGGATTCCAGTGTTCGTTGATACTTCACGTGTGACAATTTCGGTTATCGATAGATTATCTGTTAAGGTTTTTACTAAAGCTTCTTTTCTTGGATCAACCTTGATTTCCTCTCCAATGGCGAGTTTCCGTTGAATTTCTCTCATTACCCTCACAACCGATTCATATTTACACAATCTCTCAGAATTAGAACCTCCACCTGCTTTCAAGCCAAGGGAATTTGCAGCAAGAGCAACCTGAGCTTCAAAATCCTCAATTGGCGATTTAGACCGATGAGAGATTACTACCTCAAGATTTTTCCCTATCGCAGTAAGTATGGCAAGCACTCCTTCTGTAACCGATCCAATTTGATTGAGTTTTATTAAAGCGGTATTAATTAAGCCTTTTCCCGCCTTTTCTTCTATTGAAGAATCTTTTGTCGTAATATTATCATCACCGATAACATGAATCTTGTCACCAAGTTTTTCCATTATGAGTTTCCACCCAGCATCATCATCTTCTGCAAAACCATCTTCAATCGAAACTATTGGTAAGTCGTCATCCTCTATCGCCTTCCTGTATATTTCGAAAAGTTCATCCCTTGATAGAACCGGCTGATTTTCATCCCTCCATGCTTCATATGTTCCTATTTCATCCTTTACACCTGTTGTCTTCCTGTAAGCATTTTCAAGCTCACTTGCTGCCGGGTCGAGTGCTATTACTACATCTTTCCCCGGAATATATCCACAATCTTTAATAGCTTGTTTCTGCATACGCCATAATCTTTGTACAGGTAAAATATCACCTGGTTCTTTCTTAATGTATCCAGCAATTCCACCTTCAGTTCCAATACCCTTTACCGCACAACCTTCTGAATTCTCGATAATCTCTTTTAATCTGGTCTGAAGGGTTATAGTCATCTCCTGAGCTTCCTCATAGTCACTTACGCTCAAAGGAACAAACATACTTTCTTGTAGACTAATATTGCTTTCTGGAAATTCCTTTTCCGTATGACGTCCTCCCATACCACAGTTTCTAAATTGCCATGGAACCCGTACTTCTCTTCTACCTTTAAGAATAACTCTTTGCATCCTCGTATTAACCATTAATTCCTTAACTTGCTTAACCTTATCTTTCCATGTTTTATCTTTTTCTTTGATAAGAACTTCTGTCTTTTGCGACACTTTTGCTGCAGCAGTTTCCCTTGCCATAAATTCCCTATATTTACCAGGATCAGCAAAAAGGAAATCAAGTAGCCCTACAAGTCCGAAGCCTAAAAATAATCTGCTCACATAAACTGCTAGTCTAACATCAAGAATCAGACCGATAATCAGGAGAATAATCGCGATTGGAAGAGTAATTAAAGCCAACTTCTTACTCGCTGCAGGACCGGCTGCTGAAACAGCTAAGTTATAAGGCGCATCAGGGTGATACTCTAAACCTGTTTTTGTTACCCCTTTCAATCTACCGAAAGGAATCTTGATAAAAATCGCAATGTAGAAAAAAATTCTCTTAAAAATTGGTTGAGCTATTTTCCTCTGTGGGTAGGGAAGCAAATCTGCATGCAATGCACTTAATCTCACTGCTACTAAATAGTGCCCCATCTCATGTATTGCTATTCCTGTATGGAATGTAATGTACCAGAATATGAGAGAAATTATCGTCTCCTTGGAAGTGAACATGAATTTCAGTACTTCACCTCTGCTCAGTACAAATCCCGGAATTGATAGCACCGACGAGATAAAGGCAACATGAAACGACACCAGAATGTGGTTGGCAATTACCCATCCTTTATTCAACGCAGCTTTGATTTTACTAATTCCTTTATTAGCATACCTATATTTCATATTTCTTCTCCTTTCTTCTTTAACTTTTTTCGCGACCTTATTTTTATCTGAATAAAATAGTAAAATATCATAAAAACCTATTACTGTCAAGAATTTTAGACTGAAATTTTAATTCTTTCCTTTAAAATTGAATTGAAATTTATCTTAGATAAAGTCCTTTCTGATTTCCCTTGACTTATTTTTCTTTTATGATAATATAAAAATGTCTTAACTGAGGAACGGAGGATAATAGTGATAGAGGAATTCTGGGGATTACAAGTAAAACCATTTTTAAATACACCTGATTCTAAATTTCTCTTTCCATCAAATGAATTCAATGAAGCTCTTGCACGTTTGCTTTATCATATTAAAGAAGTAAGAGGCGGAATTTCTCTTATTACCGGAGAGATCGGTTGTGGGAAGACATTTCTTTCAGTTAGATTAATGGAATCCCTCCCTGATGATAAATATTGTAAAGCACTTATAATTAATCCGAAATTTTCTCAAACACAATTTTTAAAAACAATCCTGAGCGGATTTGGAGACAAAAAAAATTACAGAACGAGATATACTAATCTCCTTCAACTAACAGATATATTGGAAGAGAATATTAATAAAGGCAAAGAGAATATTCTTATTATAGACGAAGCACAACTTCTTACACCAACATTGATAGAGGAAGTACGCTTACTCACAAATTATGAAAAACCCCAAAAAAAATACCTACAGATAGTTCTTTTTGCTCAACCTGAGTTTGATAAAAAAATACGAAAAATCAAGCAGTTTAATCAAAGGATTCAAGTCAGGTACCATCTTGAAGGAATTACAAAGGAAGAAACACAAGAATACGTGACTCACCGTCTTATTCAAGCAGGTTCGAATCAACCTGAAATCTTTACCAATGAAGCGTTTATTGAAATTTATAAATGGAGTAAAGGTGTTCCAAGAATTATAAATAATATTTGCGAGAATTCATTGTTCATTGCTTACAGCCTTGAGAAAAAGATAATTGACGATGAACTAATAAAAGAGGTTGCAGCTGATTTGAGTATTGGAGATTCCAGTGAAGAAAAAAATTAGTTTCAAGAAGATGCTCGATATTGAAACTAAAAAACCAAAAAAGACAAAAAGGGAAGAAGTACCTTTGATGAAGAAGGTAATTTCGCAAAATATTGAAGAAAAAAAAACCGAAAAAAGCGTTATGACGAAGATACCTCCCTCCAGAAGGAAGATTGATTCGGGGGAAGGATATCAAAAAATTGTTCTTTTCCGACTATCAAATGAATTTTATGCAATTGATGTTTCAATGATAGATGAAATCATTGAAACAAACGTTAAGGAAAAGATTGCAGGAATGCCAGATTTTGTTACAGGTGTCATTTCGCTCCGGGGAGAGTCGCTCCCGGTTATCTCTCTTTTTAATAGATTTCATCTCAAAGAAAGACCTTTGCGTGAGTCAGAAACAATACTAATTACAAGCAGAAATGGTAAATTATATGGAATACTGATCGACGAATTAAAAGGTGTACTGGATATTAAACCATCCTTTATTTTTGATGTTCCAATGGCTTTCCTTGATGATGAATTTTCTTACCTTAAAGGTATGTTTAAATATGACAATGAAATAGCTGCCATTGTAGATATTGGTCAGATACTTATGAAATATAAATTAGGTTAAGATACCCTATGAAGTCAATGATTCTAATCAAAAACAATATGTAATCAAATTTAGCATTATATAAGAGGAGGGATTATGGAAAAAAGGAGAATACTCTGGTACCTTTTGACAACAAATTTAATATCACTTATTTTCGGAATTCAAATGATATTGTTTTTTACAGATTCAGTATTAGTGTTCTCGGTGCAAGAAATTTCAAAATTCTTCACGCTTGCCTTTTCAGTTGGAATAGTTCTTTCGATTATCCATTTTCTAACTCACCTATTCCTCTCTTCTAAATATTCAGCTGATGAAACAGAGGATACAGATAACGAAAAAAAGTGGCTTTATCTGATTAAAAAGCCTTACATTTCATCCTATCACATTATGTTTAATCTTTTCCTTGTTGGTCTGGTTATTGTAATTTATTCTTCTTTTCAGTTAGTTTTTAATTGGTCTCTCTTGCTCGTTCTAATTTTAACAACTATCGTATGTCTCTTCTTCTCCTTAATAAGCTTTCTCCTCGGAAATCTCTTTCTACATCCACTTCTAATTGACCTCTCTAAAGGTGGGTTTACATTTAAAAATGTTAAAAATCTACCATTTACTCTCTCAATAAAATTGAGATTTTCATTATCCTTTACTTTAGTTTTTCTTTTTTCTCTTTTTGTAGGAATATTCCTGGGTAAAAACATAGGAGCAATTGCAATATCCATCATCGCAATCTTCACACTCGGGTTTCTTTCTGTTTATGATATTATAAAAAGGATAAATGTGTTGAAAATCAGCGCAATTAATCTCGCTGAAGGAGAAGCTGATCTAACAATGATGCTGCCCGTTATTATTCCTGACGAAATCAGCAATGCAAATGAAGCATTTAATAAATTTACAAAGAGACTCGATTCCTTAATCGTTTCAATATTTTCACTCTCTTCGGATATCATTAAAGAAACAGAATTAATAGCATCTTCAAGCGAACAGCTCAATGCTTCTATAGAAGAAATCTCCTCAACAATAAATGAAGTTTCACATGGAGCGCAAGAACAATCAACAAAAAGTAATGAAATTTATAAAGAAATTGAAAAACTCTCTTCTATTACCTCCGGGATTACCTCTCAGATGAAAATGGCAGTTACATCTGCAAGGAAAGCGAATTCTGCTGCATCTACAGGAATGGAAGCCTCCATTTCCACACTTGAGAAAATATCTAAAATTTATGAAAGTTCAAAAAAGTCATCCGTTACAGGGAGAAAACTTGAAGAGGATTACACAAAAACAGAAGTGATTCTAAACCTTATTAATGACATTTCTGAACAGACTAATATTCTTGCCTTAAATGCAGCAATCGAAGCAGCAAGAGTTGGAGAGTACGGCAGAGGATTTGCAGTCGTCGCTGAAGAAATCAGAAAACTCGCAATAGATTCTGCGAACTCAGTTGAAACTGTTTCTCAATTGATAAACAGCACCCGTGAAGGAATTAAAGAAGTAGTAAGCGCAATAGAAGAGGGAGCAACAAAAACTGAAGAAGGAAAGGTTTTTATTGATAAATCAGAAAAGGATTTCGAACAAATTTCAAAGACAGTAACACTTGTAACCACAATGATAAATCAGGTTAGCGAATCAACAGAAGAGCAAAACGAAAGCACCAAACAACTTGTTGCTTCTGTTGAGAAAATTGCCTCTATTGCATCAGACACCGCAGCAAGTTCCCAGGAGGTCTCTGCATCCATTGAGGAACAGACAGCTTCAACAGAAGAGATGAGTGCAAGTATTCAAACACTTGCTAATAAGGTGAAGTCTCTGTTAGAAAGCATTTCCCTATTTAAGGTTTCTCAAAAAACCATTCCAGAGACAGAACGATGACATAATACTCTTCTAATTGGTATTTAACACTACTAAGCAGAGAACTAAGGAATAAACCAACTTGGTTTAATAATAATGAATGATAGAAATAAAATCCTTATCTGTACGTTTTGTGGCTATTACATTGGTTTCGAAATAAGGTTTACCAAACAAATAATTAATCTGAAACATTCGAACATTTCTATAAAGAACGACACTATTAAATTCAACAATAAAAAAATTCCTTTCGTTAACATTTTTCGTCATTTTAACTGCGACAATGCCAATGGGAATTTCATCCTTATTCTTAACTCAGAAAGAGAAATATTCTCCACCTCCGTCTCAAAAATTGAAGGTATTATTCAGGTTGAATCTGAAATGAACCAAGAAATAGCTGATGGGCTGCAGAATTTAACTATATATGACTATTTAAGAGGTGTAATACTATTCAACGAATTACCGGTTGTGGTCGTTGACACTAATAAACTATTGGGGAACACAAGAAAGAAAAGGGAAAAGGAAGAACAGAAGAAACGGTGAAAAAGGCGAAGATTATTTCGAAAGAAGAAAAAAAGGCGCCTATTTTCTACACAATAATAGGAACTCTTTTTGGAATCGGTTATTTTCCTGCTGCACCAGCAACTGCAGCCTCAATTGTTGTATGTTTAATTGTATGGTTTCTATTTAAATCAACATTTTTACATTTTGTATCAATAATTATCCTTTTTCCCTGTAGTGTTTGGGTTTCATCGAGGTTAGAAAACTTTTGGGAAGAAGACAGCAGAAAAATTGTGATTGATGAAGCTGTTGGAATGCTTATTACTCTTTTTTGCATCCCACAAAATATTATCTTTTTTATCATTGGATTTTTTCTGTTCAGGTTTTTTGATATCGTAAAACCATATCCAATAAACGTGTCTCAAATGTCAGAAAGAGGATGGGGTGTCGTAATGGATGATGTTATTGCCGGAATGTATTCGAGCATACTTCTCTGGATAATAATCTTCAGCACTAATCGTTTCATAGGAATTTAAGAATAGTCGGTGACAAACCTAATTCTATGTTTTAAGGAAAGGAAACTCAATTGAAGGCTGAAATTATTATAATAGGCAATGAAGTGCTTTTTGGATATATCACAGATACAAACTCCTCTTTTTTATCTTCCGAACTTCTTAAACTTGGTATTGAGGTATTGAAAAAAACTGTTATACCAGATAAAAATGACGAAATAGTTAAATCTATTAGAGAAGCTTTTGATAGAGCAGATATTGTCATCCTTACGGGAGGTCTTGGTCCAACACATGACGATGTTACAAAAAAATCAATTTCTGGTTTTCTCAAAAGAAGTCTCATTCTTAACGATAAAGTTCTTCTCAACGTAAAAGCTCATTTTGCTAAAAAGGGTATTGTTATGCCGCAGGTTAATACCTCTCAAGCTTTAGTCCCCCAGGGAGCAACAATTCTTGATAATCCTGTTGGAACTGCTCCAGGACTTCTTTTTGAGGAAGAATACGGCACCATTATCCTCCTTCCCGGCGTTCCGACCGAGATGAAAGTAATTTTTAACGAGTCAGTTCAACCATACCTTAAGAAAAAGGTAATTGGAAAAGTAATCCTTTCACAAACCATTCATACAACAGGAATAACTGAATCAGAGTTATATGAACGATTGAAAAATATAAGAAAAACAGAAGATATTGCTTTTCTTCCTCTTTTTACCGGCGTTGATATTCGAGTTACTGTTGAATCTGATACTATGGAAAATGCGCGTGATGAACTTTCAAAAATTTCTGGCTCTATAACCGACAAAATTGACGACTGCTATTATGGAAGTGACAATGAAACCCTCGAAAGGGTCATAGGAATCCTTCTTTCAATGAGAAGGAAAACTCTTTCAGTTGCAGAATCCTGTACAGCCGGTCTTTTTATGAAAAGAATAACGGATGTACCAGGAAGCTCAGTTTACTTTCTTGGTGGTGTTGTTTCATATTCTAATGATGTTAAGATAAAAATCCTTAAGATTAAACAGAAAATCTTAAAGTTAAAAGGAGCAGTGAGTAGCGAAGTTGCTAAAGCAATGGCAGAGGGAGTGAGAAATCTCATGAATTCAGATTACGGAGTTTCTACAACTGGAATAGCAGGACCAGGCGGAGAGACAGAAAATAAACCAGTTGGCCTTGTTTACATTGGCATTTCAGATGCAAAGGAAACATATTCAAAGGATTATCACTTCACCGGGACAAGAGATATTATACGAGAACAAGCTGCTCAAGCTGCCCTTGACTTGCTCCGACGAAGACTACTGGGCATATAAAGCAGTAAAATTGAGTTTGCATAGTAGGTAGTATGGAGTAAGTAGTAGGTAGAATGATAAAGGAATACACAGAATCAAGAATGGTAAAAAAACATAAATACAGAGGATATAGGGATTTAAAGGTGTATCAGCTTGCTTATAAATTAGCAATGGAAATTTTTGAAGTAACGAAACAATTTCCAATTGAAGAAAGGTTTTCTTTGACAGATCAGATTAGACGTTCATCACGTTCAGTAGTAACCAATATTGCTGAAGCATGGAAGAAAAGAAGATATGAAAAAGCATTTATCAGTAAACTTATTGATAGCTATAGTGAAGAAGGAGAAACAGAAGTTTGGCTTGATATGTCCTTTGATGCTGGTTATTTGGAGAAAGAAAAACATCATTACTTCTTTAATAAATACGAGGAAGTGAGTAAAATGCTGTACAGCATGATTAACCAACCCGAGAAATTCTGTTCCTGATTTGCTCCTTACTCCTTACTACCTACTGCCTACTGGGGAAGATAAGGAATAATAATTACAAATAAGGGGAGGAGATGCGGTCATTCATTGCTGTTGAGGTTCCGGAGAACATTCAGGAAGAAGTTTTTTCATTAAAGGAGAATGTTTCACCCGATTTCGCAAAAATACGCTGGGTGAAAAAAGAGAATATTCATCTTACGCTGATCTTTCTTGGTGAAATTGCTGAGGATATTACAGAACAGGTAAAAGAGAAAATGCGGCAAGTTTCAAAAAAACACAAGGTTTTCAACATGGCTTTCCAAAGTAGCGGAGTTTTTCCTAATTTAAGAAGACCTCGTATACTCTGGGTCGGCGTAACCCCTCAATCAAAAGAACCACTTGTCAATGTTTCTAATGATTTAAGAAACGCACTTGATTTCCTAAAACTCGATGATAGAAATTTTAAGCCCCATATAACATTTGGAAGGATAAAATCCGTCTACAACCTGGGTGCACTGCAACGTGGAATTGAATCAATCACAATAAATACAGAAGAATTTACTGTTAAGGAAATAACCCTTTTCAAGAGCGTTTTAAAACCTGAAGGAGCCGTTTACACCCCCCTCGTAAAATTCCCACTACAACTAAATGATGAGTAGGTGTTCCCATAAACTTTTTTAAACTATTTTTCATTTTTTACTTGACAAATA
>JAGMEZ010000176.1 GCA_023127905.1 Caldifarciminota bacterium | reverse complement strand
GCCATATTCCAATGACACCACCCCACGTTCTGCGTCCGATCAATTTTCCAAGTTTCATTAGTTTAAATGAGTGGCTGAAGATATCTCCATCAGAACCTGCATATTCATTTGTCACGGCTACGATCGAACCGCTAACTGATTCTTCAGGATATGGGGTATATCCCATCCACCTTGTTAAATCGTATCCTATCCTTTTCCGAGCAAGCTTTTCCAGTAAGAGTGATGAAACATGTCCTCCTCCATTGAAGCGTACATCGACTATTAGCCCTTCATAATCGAGTTCAACAAGAAAGTATCTATGAAATTCTGCATAACCCTCAGCGCTCATATCAGGGATGTGTACATATCCTACTCGTTCTTTGGTTTTTTTATGTACATATCTTCGGTTGTATTCGACCCAGTCTCTATATCTAAGAGGAGTTTCATCGGTTATTGTCTTTACGCAAACAGTACGAGGAGAACCTCCATTTCGGTTTGCAACAGTAAGCTGTATTTCCTGTCCTGACTGATTTACTAATAGCTTATTAGGTATCCATTCCCTGCTTACTTTTTCACCACGTACTGCAAGAAGAAGCATACCCTCCTTTATATTGACACCGGGACGTGTCAATGGTGGTGGATTACTGTCATCCCATACATCACCTTTTACAATTCGAACAAATCTATATGCTTTATGTTTGGAATCATAAACCAAATCTGCTCCTAAAAACCCAATCCTATATGTTGGTTTTGGTCTATAATCACCACCTAATTCATATGCATGCGAAGTACCAAGTTCACCCTGCATCTCCCACATAATGTCGGAAAATTCACTCCTGGATGCAACACGTTCAACAAGCGGATAATACCTTTTATAAACCTTTCGCCAGTTAATCCCTGACATATCTTTTGTCCAGAAATAATCCCTTTGCAAGCACCACGCCTCCCGAAACATCTGCTTCCATTCAGTTACTGGATCAATTGAAACCTTTAATCGGGAAATGTCTATCCAGCCTGATTTTCTTCCAGGTCTTGTATCTCTCGATAATTCTTCTTTTTCTTCTTTTCTGGACCGTATAACACGCAGACGGTTTCCAATTCGGCAAACAACTGCAGCACCGTCTCTTGATAACTTATAGCTTGAAACCTTATCTATGAACACTTTTTCTTCAAGTTTTTTCAAATCAAAGAATTTTAGAGAAGCCTTCGAAGTCGGCTCCGCTTCAAACCATGGTATACCACGAGCACCTTCAACAGGATATTCCATATAAAATACCCTATCGTTCGTTGCAGCTATGCCTTCATAGAGCGATTCTCTTACCGGAAAAGGAACTATTCTTTCCTTAATTCCACTAAAATCGATTTTAATCTTTTTAGGACGTTCCAATGTTTCCTTAAACATCTCTTCTATTTTTTCAAATGCATGCGGATAGGGTACAAATGGTGAAGGTAAATCCTTTTGTAGTGTAATTACATAAGGCTTCATTCCCTTGGGAAAATTCAAATCAAAATGCATATTGTCATAAATTGGATTAAATATTCTGTGTGATAGAAAATATAAATATCTACCCTGTGGATCAAATACTGGTTCAATATCAACAAGTAACGGTTCTGTTACTTCATATTTTCTATCGGATTTTATATCATAAATTTTTATTATAGAGATACGATGATTAATTGCGAATGAATATGCTATCCAATTTCCATCAGGTGCCCAGTCAAATCCCACAATTGGAGAGAACTTACTCTGGTCGATCTTTTTTGTCTTTCCCTTTGAAAGATTAACCAGAATAAGTTCATTTCGATGATTCGTCAAAACAACATCATCCTTTCTTGGTGAAACTTTCATTTCCATCGGTCTCCCGATATTTAAATTAATTATTTTCTTAGCCCGCTTGGAATTATCTACCCAATGAATTTCGAGATGATCTTCCCCACCTTCATCGCTCACAAGTACAACACTCTCCCCGTCATTCAGCCAGCGTGTCAAACGATAACGTACGTCACTGCCACTTCTCTGTTGGATAACAGAACCTTCCCAGTTTCCCATCGTAAATGATTTTCCTCGACTTACCAGGGCAATTGCGCTGCCGTCATTTTTGGGAGAATAGTCCTCTAAGTATTTTGCTGGTTCAACAAATTTACGATTGCGCTGTACATGGGGACTACAGTATTCAATCTTAACCCTTCTACTTTCATTCTTTTTTGGATCAAGCAAGTAAATATCTGCTCCATTGTGATAAACAATGCAATTCCCATCAGTAGTAGCATTTCTTGAATAAAATTCCTTGTGATTTGTATGTTGTTTCAAGTTCTTGCCATTTGTATTACATGAAAAAATGTTTCCAATACCTTTATGATCGGAAATAAAAAATATCCGATTGCCAATCCACATCGGACTCGCGAGGTTACCTTTAAGCCTGATTAATTGATTAAATTTTCCAGCATCTTTTTCATCAACCCAGATTTCACCTGCAGTTCCTCCTCTATACCGTTTCCATCGTGCCGGATCACCTGTATTCCTGCCTATTACAATTCCCTTTTTACCAAAACTTATATTGCGAGCTGGTCCATATGGTAATTTTTGGGGATCGCTCCCTTCCACATTTACTTCATACAACCATAAGAGATGTCTGAAAGGCTGTCCAGCATTACTGGCAAAGATAATCTTTCCTTCCTTCCAACCCAAAACAATGGTATTTTTTCCGAGATACGTTAAACGCTTAGCTGGTCCACCAGAAGCAGGCATTAAATATACCTCTATATCACCTTCTTCACGCCCTATGAAAGCAATCCATTTGCCATCAGGAGAAAAAAACGGGTGAGACACTTCACCAAGGTTAGCTGTCAACCGACGGGCTTTTCCACCGTTTGCATTAACAAGCCAGAGATCGTCTTCTGCAACAAATACAATTTTATCCTTGTATATTGAAGGATAACGATAGTAACCATTGATTCTTGCATTCATAATATACTCCTTCTCAATATATTATATTTTCAACTACGATAGTCAATGTAAATTTTTAACTGCTACACTATATTTCGTAATCATACATAAAAAAATAAAAATGTCAAGAATTTATTGTGAAAGGGAAAAATAATGTGGTAAGAAAAAACTAATTGATTGCTTCAGTCTTCCCAGATTTTTCTTGTAATTTCTTTTGATGGAGGTTTTGTTAGAAGACTTACCACAATGATAAGAATCAAACCTACTATTATGCCGGGAATAAAACCATGTATTCCAAATGGTTTTCCTATAACCATCCAGATTAGAGCAACACTACTTCCCGCAAACATTGAAATAGTAACACCCCATCGGGTTGTTCTTCTCCAATAGATAGCAAAAAGAATTGGCCAGAGGGTTGCTGAGGCTATGATCGCCCAGGAAAAAGCAGTTAAAACCAAAACCAAACCAGGTGGTTTAAATGCAATAAGAAGAGAAATTATTCCGGCTACTGCACTTACAACTCTCCCAGCGCGAAGCAGCTTTTTTTCGCTTGTTTGCTTTTTTAACCCCTTTTGCCAGAAATCCCGAACAATGGCACTGCTAACAATTATAAGGACAGCAGAAAATGTAGACATTCCGGCAGCAATAACAGCTGCAAGGAAAATTGCAGCTCCAAGGGGAGAAAGAACCAATTTTGTTAAGGTCGGTATTGCAAGATCGGGATTCGTAAGGTTTGGAGATAGAATTCTTGATATAGCCCCGTTCAGATATGGAAGGAGAGCAAGACATCCACCAATCGTAACGACAATAGTGCCGATTCTGAGAACTGCAGTATTTCTAATTGAATAAAATCGTATAACAAGCTGAGGCATTCCCCATACTCCAAAACTTACAATTAAACAATAGGATATAAGTCCAGCATAACCCCAAACTCCAGGCGTTGAAAGGAGACCAGGATCTATTGCAGCAAGCCTTTCGTTTACAGCTGTTAGTCCTCCAACTGCGATAAGTGATTTTGATGTAAGAAGAAAAAGACCAACAATCATTATAAGAGCCTGTATAAAGCTCGTCCAGACTACGGCAACATATCCGCCAATTGTAACATAGAGAATAATTATTGTACCTGAAATCAGAATGCCGTAAATATAAGGAATTTTCATCAGCACCTCAAAAATATGTCCCATTCCTTTAAGAACACTAACATTGTAAATTATCATAAATATAAATATCACAATCGCTAAAAAGAATCGTGTTTCCGGTGCCTTAAACCTCTCTGAAATAAAACCTGGAATGGTCATCGTTCCGAATTTCTGAGTATATTTTCTTAATCGTTTCCCGAGAAATATCCAACACAATGTGCACCCTAAAAGAACATTTATAGCCCCTACCCAGAGTGTAGACATTCCAAATTTATAACCAAAGCCACCTCCACCAATTATTACAACAGAAGAAAAATAAGCAGCAATAAAAGATAGAGCCGTAACAAAGGGACCGATATTCCTTCCGCCTAAGTAAAAATCCGATATTCCTCTAGTTCTTCTGCTGGCAATTAAACCAATCCCGATAACTATAAACATATAGAAAATTATAACTATCCAGTAAATTTTAATTTCACTCATATTTATACTTTTTTCTTTTTATCTCTTATATTCTTATCCAATGTCTATTAGTATTATTCTCTTTTGTTTTCCCTTTTGTTAGCTTTTCTCTTCGATAACTGCAAATCTATAAAAGCCCAGGTAATTGCAATAATAATAGACACTGCAGTAACAACCCAGGCAAAAAAGGTTGACCAGGGAGTTTTAAATGGTCCCATTTAATCTCCTTTATTTATTAGAAGAAATACATTAATCCAACAAATGGGGAATAATCGTACCTGAGCTCACTTCGAGTCTTAATTGGAATTTTAACAGATGCTTCCAGGATGAGACCTGTAATAGATTTATTTGTTAACCCAGGACAAAGTTCAAATACATATTTTTGATCAACTCCTGAACCCACGACATTACCGTTTGCTTCCCCGACCATAGCAAATTGAGCAGGAAGTGGATATTCCAATGTTGCATTGTAGAAAAACATATCAGGAATATCGTTACCATCAACCTTGCCATTGTACCAGTAACCACAACTAATATGGGATTTTAAAAATACTAATTCTTCTGTTACGAGAAGTCCAATAAGTCCATCAATAGAACCATCTCCAAGTTGTGGATCAGTGTCTTTATCCCCTGTGGGAAATCGTGCCCCCCCACACCAGGATATTGTTGGAATGAAATCTCTCCCCTCAACAATTCTATGCTTGAAATCAAAATAGACATCGCCAATCCCGGTGGATTTCTGGCTGGTTCCATAATCCCTGTTTTTCATTAACATAGGTAAAGAAAGACGTATTGTAAGATAATCAAATATGCCATAGTATATCTGTGATAAAAACCCCATTGAAACATAACTGTGACCTGTTGGGAATTGTATCCATTCTTCATTATTGAAATCATAGCGTTTTGTGTAACTGTTATAAAAAAAGTGTCCTTCAAACATAAAACTTTTGCCTTTGATTGTGTTCGCACTTGAGCCTATAATGGGACTTCCATAAACGGAAGTAATAAATGCAAATATTAGGAATAAAAAAATAAAAAACTTAATTTTATTATTCATAAGATTCCTCCTTTGTTACCCTCTTTCTATAGTACCAAAACAAACCTAAGAAACATACAAAAATAATTGCATCTTGAGGAACTGAAGAATAAAAAATAATTTCCCGAAATTCATCATTATCAGCGGCATTTTCTAATTTTAGGTCATCCATTAAATCTGTTTCAATAAATGCATAACATTTTGTAATAAATGAACCCTGCCATATTAACTCTTCTAAGTCATTAGAATAGAAATTTTTATAGGTCTCTTCATCAATCCATTTAGCAAACTTAACCTCTGCACCTGTGAATTTCTTTTTATGGTTTGAAATAATATAAAGGACAATTTCACTATCCTGTGAACCAATGCGTGAAATCCTTAAAGGATAAACAGGATTATTCGTAGAAAAAGAAATTTTCAGGGGTTGAATGTTTGTTCCATAACTATACCAGTTTGCATTACCTGTATCACAGACAGCAGCAATGAAATAATTCCAATCTTTATTTATGTAGAATTGGAATATCTCTTCAGCATTTGCTGGAGCATTGTATCCATTATCTTCAAGGTAAGATAATAATAACGAAGCTTCTGTTGCATATAGCACTTCGTAATTAAGAAATCCTACAGTACCATTTGAAATTGGGTCAACTCCGTTATATTCTCCTTTACCTAAATATCTATAATCTGATTCTTCTCTATTTCCAGTATTTTCACAACATCCTCCCCATCCCCTTTTAACATAATGTGGGGCTGAAAATACAGCAAGTTCGTAAAAAAGATCACTATCAGAAGAATCTACTTCTGGAACCTCAGGACAGGGAAATATCCACATAAACTCTGTTTCTTGACCTGATACTTCAACAAGTAAAATAAGGGTTTCCTCGTTATTTTTAAATGATATAACTGCTGTCTGTCCAGTTTCATATATCTCCTCGTAGTTGTGTGGAATAATACCTCCATCACCATAGAGAAAAGTACTGATAAAAAAAATCATTAAAAACAAAATCATCTTCTTCATTTTGAAAAACCAATCCCTATAGAAATCGCAGCACCTGAAAGATCTATCTCGTAGTGACTATAATATGTATATGCGTCTCTTCTCATAGTAATTGCAAGCAACTGCATCCTTCCTTTTACTTGAATAATCAAGTTTTTGTAAATTTTCCCCCAGTAACCCATTGCAAAGTGTGAACCTATTGCTCCCCCTGATTCTGAATATTCTTCTCCCCATTCCTTCGCATGAACAATATCAAATCCTGCTTCAAAGAATGGAGTTCTATTCTCAAATCTTCTATCACAAACCCGAAATCCTAATCCTATCTTTCTTTGAAATAAAGTTAAATCATATCTTTCAAACTCATAATATCCATACCATGGATAATAATAACTCCCTTTTACCTGTGAAAATGAAAACTCTATTACCCCATCCAGTGAAGGAGAAATATTTGTGCTGAATTCAAAACCAAAAGCAGGAGATAGACTATAAGTAGTATTCATCCAATCATCAACATATCCTTCTATACCTGTTGTTAAAATAAAGTTATAATAAATCTTATCACAGGAAACAGAAGAGGTATCCTTTTCAACCGCAAAAAGATTAATAGAAAATGCTATTAAAAAGAAAATAAGAAAAGGAATTATTTTCATAAACACTGTTCTCTTCATCACTTATCCCTCCATTACTAAACTCCACAGGTCGGGCACCCACCTGCATATTCTGAATCTACCGTAAAAAATTCTCCATCAAGTCTCAATTTAAGATCCTCGATCAAGTTTGGGTCAGCTTTTATTTTTTCCTTGCCTACAGAACCTATGTTTAACACCTGTGTTCTTTTGCTACCATCCCTATAAATTGTTACGCCTTTACATCCAAGTTCATAGGCAAGGTTATAAACCTCTTTTACCTGTTCTGGTGTTGCTATGTGCGGGAGGTTTACCGTCTTTGAAACAGCATTATCTACAAATTTTTGATATGCAGCTTGCATTTTAATATGCCACCCTGGTGCAATGTCGTGCGCAGTGATAAATATTTTCTTTACATCGTCCGGTATACCATCGATATCTTGAATGGAACCGTTTTTCGCAATCTCCCTCATAAGATTTTCAGAAAAGAAACCTCTGTTCTTTGCAACTTCCTTAAAATAAGGATTAACCTCCATTAATTCTGTATTATCCATAACATTTCTTATATATGCAATGGCAAACAATGGTTCAATCCCACTTGATGTATTCGCAATAATACTTATTGTTCCTGTTGGTGCTATGGTTGTAAGTGTAGCGTTTCTTTGAGCTGGATCACCTTTCTCAGCAAAAATACTCAATTCAAAATTTGGAAATGAAGATTTTTCTTGTGCCAACTCTTTCGATTTTTCCTTTGCTTTTTCACTGATAAACTTCATAACATGTTCACCCGTCTCAACCGCTTCATTTGAATTATACGGTATACTCAACTGAATTAACATGTCTGCAAACCCCATCACACCAAGTCCTATCTTTCTGTTTGCTCGCACAATTCTTTCAATATCGGGGAGGGGAAATTTGCTCATATCTATAACATTATCGAGAAAACGAACGGCACTCCTAACCACTCTTTCGAGACGTTTGTAATCAATTTCTCCATCCTTTACCATCTTCGCAAGGTTAATCGAACCAAGATTACATGCTTCATATGGAAGAAGAGGTTGTTCACCGCAAGGGTTAGTGCTTTCTATCTTACCAATTGTTGGCGTTGGATTATCCCTGTTCAACCTATCAATAAATACAACTCCAGGGTCACCGGTTTCCCAAGCCATTAATGTTATAAGATCAAAAAGCTGCTTTGCATTAATCTTCTGAACCATCTTTCCATTACGAGGATTAATCAGCGAAAAATCATCGCCTTTTTTAACATTCATCATAAATTCATCGGTAATGCCAACAGAAATATTAAAATTCGTGAGAACCCCGTCCTTTCTCTTACAGGTAATGAAATCCAGGATATCTGGATGGTCCACTCTGAGGATACCCATATTCGCACCCCTCCGCTTACCACCCTGTTTTATTACCTCAGTTGCAGAATCAAAAACCTTCATAAACGATACAGGACCGGATGCAATCCCCCCTGTGGTTTTTACAACATCATTTGCTGGCCTAATATTAGAGAATGAAAAACCTGTCCCTCCGCCTGTTTTATGTATTATGGCTGCATGTTTTACTGCATCAAAAATTTCCTGCATTGAATCACCGACAGGAAGAACAAAACAGGCTGATAGTTGTTGAAGCTCTGTTCCAGCATTCATCAATGTTGGAGAATTAGGAAGGAATTCAAGAGAAGTCATCATTGAATAAAATTCCTCCTCTCTTTTCTTGATATCAGCACTGGCGTTAGTAATTGCATCCGCTGAGGCAATATTTAGAGCAACCCTGTGGAACATTTGACTTGGTGTTTCTATAACATCTCCTTTTTCATTTTTCTTAAGGTATCTTCTTTTTAGAACAGTCGTAGAGTTTATGGATAGTTTAATATCATCCTCAACTCCCAATAGAACCTTTTTAAATTCTCTTAATTCTGTCCTTTTCTGTCTATATAGAATATAAGCTTTTGCTGTTTTCGCATGTCCTGACTGCATTAGAACTTTCTCAACTATATCTTGAACCTCCTCCACCGAAGGAGGATTTATTTCATCGAATCTAATATTTAGTATTTTGACTACAATTTCACTTAGCTCTCTCGCTTTTTTTATATCTTTTCCGCCAACTGCACGTGCAGACTTATATATTGCATTTGTAATCTTATCTTCATTAAAATCATAAAGTTGTCCATCCCTCTTTTTTATCTTTGATAACATTTAACCCCCTCAAATTTTTGTTTTCTATTATTTAATAACTACAATATATTGAATTTATATTTACTTAAACACAAGATATTGTATAGGATTTTGTTTTCTCTGTCAAGAAAAAAATTAAAAAATAAAAAAAAAACAGAAAATTCAAACTTTTTTGATATTATTTAATAAAATTACAGAAATTTTTATTAAGATATACAAAAATGTTAATAATATGGTTTAAACCTGACAACCTAATATATTGATATAAATAGATATAACATAATATTT
>JAGMEZ010000175.1 GCA_023127905.1 Caldifarciminota bacterium | reverse complement strand
AAAAGTTAAATCTTACAGCGAAGCATTTGGTCACAGCGAGGTAAAATACCGAAGCGTTTGTTGCACAGTGGAACGTTTGTTTCACAGCGACAGCGTTTGTTTACAGCAAGGCTTTATTCGTCCTTGCGTTTAGTGAAACCATGAAATTAAGCATATCCACAACTCTATTTTACGGGGATCATATTTTTGATGTATTGCTTGCTCTGAAAGGGTTATCTTTTGATGGTCTCGAACTTAGATTGAAGGAACCACATTTTGATCACAATGAAGATAGAGAAATAAAGGAATTGGGAAAAAGGGCAAAAAGTGCCAAGATAAAGATTTATTCACTTCATGCACCATCTGGAATTGATTTATCGTCAGTTAACGAGTGGGATAGGGTAAGGTCGGTAAGAGAGGTTGAGAAAGCAGTTGTAATTGCAAACAGGATTGGGGCTGACTATGTGATTATTCATCCAGGGGAGGGACGGTCGGAAGGTGAAAAGCAGTTACGGATGTTTAAGAATAGTATGGATGAAATTGTTGAATTTGCAGAGGATTGGGGGACACTAATACTTATTGAGAACACGCTACCAGGGAGAATTGGCGATACACCTGAGGAAATCGTAACGATTTTAAAAATGTATGAGAAATCGAATATTGGATTTTGTCTTGATACAAGTCATCTCAATCTTCTTGGCTTAAAAATGAGTGATATAATTGAACCATTAGGTAACTACATTAAAGAGGTTCATGTCAGCGATAATCAAGGGAAGAAGGATGACCATACTCTCCCATACGAGGGTAATGTTGATTGGGAGGATTTCCTTAAAGGTCTGAAAGATATTCGGTTTGATGGAACTCTCTGCTTTGAACTTATGCCTGAGGCAGATTATATCCCTGTTGTGAAGAAAATTGGTGAAATATACAGGACGTGGGAGAAGGTATTAACGAATGAAGTTTGACATCTTATGTCTGATGTCTCAGGTTAAAATGAAATATTTGTTCTTGATATTTGTTTGAAAATATGGTAAAATTGTGCAAATATTAAACCTAAAGGAGGTGTTGTATGAAGAAGTTCGCATTACTTTTCGTTTTTCTTCTTCTTGTTTCCTTCATTTTTGTAGACTGCAAAAGGGGTGGAGATTCTCCTATTCCAGGAATTGGCAAGAAGATTGGGAAGAAGTTAGAGTTTGATAATACTGATGATCTATTGGTAACAGAAAATGAAGTGAAATCCTTTGTAAAAGCTCACCCTGTCTTTATGGAAACTGCAAAGAAGGAGGGTGAAAAACTTGAAGGGTTGGCAGGAAAGAATGTACTGAAAGCGATGAAAGGTGGTAGGCAGGCTATCAAATCAGTTAATAAAATAAACGAGGCTCTCGAACCTTACGGATTTACTATAGAGACTTATATGAAGACATATGGTAAGATATTTGGTACATATGCATACATGATGGGGCTTGAAGCTAAGAAGCTTGCCAAAGGCAATATTAAAAGTATGAAAGCGATGCTTGATAATCCCAATATTCCAGAAGAGCAAAAAGAAGATATAAGAGAATCTATCAAGGAATTAGAAAAAGAAGATGATTCTGAAGAGGCGAAGGCATACGAAAAGAATATAAAAATTATCGACAAGTACAAGGATGACCTGGATAACCTTTTGAAGTAACTACAATGAGATTTCTTCATCTGTCAGATTCGCATCTTGGCGAATCGATGCCACTTTACCACACCCCGCCAAATAACTGGCGGGGTGAAGGGTTTATTAAGAATTATTATCGTGCTCTAAAGCCTGCTCTTCGTGGAGAAGTGGATTTTGTACTATACGCGGGAGACCTTTTTGATAAGCATCACATTAACATGGATATTATTGGTAGGGCAATGGTACCTTTGCGAAAGATCGCTTCGAAAAAGATACCTGTTTTCATTGTTCCAGGAAACCATGAGAGAGAGCATATCCCTGGAGGACTTCTTCTTGCAGGAGAGAATATTCACATTTTCAGCAGACCTGATACAATCGAATTTGTAGTAAGGGGAGAGAGGGTTATAATTGTAGGTTTTCCTTACATACGCCATGAATCGAGAACATTGTTTAGAAAAATATTGAAAAAAACAGGTTGGGAGCATAAAAAGGATTCGTTAAATATACTGTTGTGTCACCAGACATTTGAAGGCGCAAAGGTAGGCACAAGGAATTTTACATTTAGAAGCGGTGAGCATGTTGTACCGCTTACAGAAATACCACCGGGTTTTGATTATATTGCCTGTGGGCATATACACAAACAACAGGTAATTAAAACAAAAGGTACAATAATTTGTTATGCAGGTTCAACTGAAAGGGTTAGTTTTCAAGAAATGAATGAGGGAAAGGGATTTTATATTGTGAGTGTCAAAAACGGGATACTGTTTCCTAAGTTTAACAAGCTTCCTTCAGCAATAATGAAGATTTTAGATCTTGATACATGCGGGAAATCAACTGGTGAACTCAACAATTTTATTAATAAAGAAATAAAATTAACAGAACCTAATTCAATTCTTAGATTTAATTTGAGTGGAGAAATTGAACAAAAAAATCTAAAAGATATCCCACTTTATCTTTATAAAAAGAAAAGGAATGACGTTAAAATAGAATTTCGGAAAGAAAATCTTATTATATTGAAAGACAGAAAAGAAAGGATTTATATCAAAGAAGCATTGAAGGAGAATGAAAAACCCTCTATTCCCCAGAGCATTCCAATAGATAATAAAAAGAGAAGGTTTTTGTTTACAAGAAAGGAAATTTGTGATGCACCTATTTCACCAGGGATTTACTTACTCTTGAATAAAGATGAGAGGGTACTATATATTGGTAAAGCAAATAGCTTAAAAAATAGATTGATTTCTCACTTACGAAGAAAAGAAAAGGGCAACGAAGGATTTTACTTCTGGTTAAAACAGGTGAAAAAATGTGATACGGTAATTACCGGGGATGAATTTTCAGCACTTTTTCTTGAGATGAGTTTAATTAGAAGTAATCTTCCGCCTTATAACAAGCAAATAAAAGAATTTCAGAATTATGTATATTTAGTTGTAAGGAATGATATATATTTTCCGACAATACGTGTAGTGGACGAGAAAAAAAATGATGGGAATCCTTATTTTGGACCATTTAGGAAGGAATATAAAATAAGGGAAAATGTTAAATTTATAAGGGAACTTTTTGGAATAAGACCCTGCAGGAGGAACCTTAATGATAATTTGCGTCTCTTCTCCTGTCCCCTGGAGGAGATGGAGAAATGTGATGCGCCCTGTACAGGCGGTGTCAACCCATCAGTTTATCAAAATAGGATACAACAGATGATTGATTTTCTTTATGGAAATGATAATAAATACATTAAGAGCCTGGAAAAAGAGAAAAACAATTTGATGAAAATTAGAGAGTTTGAGAAAGCATCTGAGCTTCAGAGGAGGATTATTAACCTTGCAATAATATTTAATTCCCTTAGAAAAATACGAAAGGCAACCGAAATAAATGGAACACTGAGTATAGATTTCAGAGAGGAAGGAAAGGAGATATATCCTGTTTATAATGGAAGGGTTTTGTGGGAGAAGAGTGGGAGAAAGACAGGAGAGAAAAATGATTTTCCACCCCAGAAGTGGGAGTTAGATGAGATGATGCTTCTTTTAAAAGCAGCAGAAAGTAAAGAAAGCTGTTTTACTTTTAATAAAAAGAGTAATAATGAAAAGAAAGATTGAATTACATCAAATGAAAAAGGAATGCGCAGCAGTATTCTGAGAATTTTGGAACAAGTCCAATATTTTTTGAATAAGTAATAGCGTCTTCACAAGGATATGCAATTCCATTAAAACCTGCTCTGATTGCAAGTAGATCGATTTGTTTCTCCATTGCACCACCAGGTCTTGCACACCCTATAAGAAGAGGAATTTTTGGAAAACTCTTCCTGGTAAAGATAAATATATCTTTTATTTCGTTAATCGATGGCGGTTTTACCTTCATTTTGTAAAAAACTGTTCCCTTTAATTTTGTAATAACAATTAGAACAAGAGATGAAAGGTTGTAGGAACTAAGTCTTCTTAACACATCATACTCTCCGCGTATTTCCCCAAAATGAAGACCTAAAAGAACGTGAGGAACGACATCTATGTCTTGTTCCAAAAGACATTCAATTGACTTATAAAAATCTTCAGGGATTTTATCAAGGTTATAAACTTCTTTTATAGTTTCTTCTTTTCCGATAATATCCATCATAGCAATATCAAATATTCCCTTCATTTGCGAAGCAGTCTCTTTGTCAACAAGTCCGGTATGCGCTGCAAGTTTAAGTTTCATCTCTTTCTTTATCTTTCTCAGGGACGAAAAGAATGGTTTCATTTGAACAGTGCCGTCAATACAGGAACCACCAGTGATGAGAAGACCTTCAACACCTTTATTGTTTAGTTTTAGGGCAAGGTTATAGAGTTCTTCACCCGAATATGCCCAATACATCGATTCGAGAAGTTTCCCGCCGCAGTGCTTGCAATTGAGGGCACACGTAGATCCGGTTAATGAAATGGGAACAAATATGGGTTTGTTAGTATTTGAAAATTCTTTTGTTTCATAGCGTTTTAGGGCAGGGGCAAAGAAAAAAATCTCTGGAGGGAAGTTCTTAACCCGAATATCAAATGTGTCTCTTAACTCAGGTTCAATTTCTTTAAAGTCATAATTTTCTTTCATTTTATCTATTTATAAATTTTAGCAACTAACTTCGTTTAGTTCGTTTAAAGCGTTTTGATCGTT
>JAGMEZ010000174.1 GCA_023127905.1 Caldifarciminota bacterium | reverse complement strand
ATTCGGGATTAGGATTTAGGAATTCCTTTTCTTGTGACTTGTACCCTTGTGCTCTTGTGTTATTCTTCCTTTGTACTTTCAGGGGGTTTTTCTTTCGTTTCTTCTTCTTTTGTGGTGAGACCTACTTTTTCCTTGATTTTCCCTGTTATTTCTTCCACAAGGTCTTTGTTCTCTTTGAGAAATTCCCGTGCATTTTCTCTACCCTGCCCAAGTCGTGTTTCACCAAAAGAGAACCAAGTTCCTGATTTCTCGAGCACATCAAGTTCTATCCCGAGGTCAAGAATTTCGCCTTCCTTTGAGATACCTTCGCCATAAATAATGTCGAACTGTGCATCCTTGAATGGTGGAGCAAGTTTATTCTTTACAACCCTGACGCCAATCCTGTTTCCAACAGTCTCGTCTCCCTTTTTTATCCTTACAGCACTCCGTATATCAAGTCTGATAGTTGAGTGAAACTTTAAGGCAAGCCCGCCTGGTGTTGTCATAGGATTTCCAAACACCACACCAATCTTATATCGTATTTGGTTTATAAAAATTGCACAGGTGGAGGATTTGCTCAATACTGCCGTAAGTTTTCTTAATGCTTGGGACATCAATCTTGCTCTAAGTCCCATATGTGCGTCTCCCATTTCACCTTCTATTTCTGCTTTTGGAACAAGTGCAGCAACAGAGTCTACAACAATAACATCAACAGCTCCGCTTCGTGTAAGCATCTCTACGATTTCAAGTGCTTGCTCGCCGGTATCAGGCTGTGAAATTAATAATTCCTCGATATTTACCCCAAGTTTTCGAGCGTATATCGGGTCTAAAGCATGCTCTGCATCGATGAATGCAGCAATCCCACCTAACTTTTGTGCTTCGCTTACAATATGAAGCGCAATGGTTGTTTTGCCGGATGCTTCTTTTCCAAAGATCTCTACCACCCTTCCTCGCGGAACACCCCCAATACCAAGGGCTGCATCAAGGGCAATTGAGCCCGTTGGTATGACACCTGCTTCAGTGTGTATTGCGCCCTCACCCATCCTCATTATCGTTCCTTTGCCGAACTGCTTTTCTATCTGTTTGAGAGCAAGATCCAGTGCCTTTTCCTTATTTTTATCGTCCATTTATCCTCCTGCGTGTTGATATTGGCTGTGTATTTATACTTCTAAGAATCAGTTTTTCTATGTCTGATTTATTTTTTATACCACAGAAAAATTTTGCTGTCAACAAGATTTTTGGATTTTCGGAAATCCGAAAATCTTAGATTACACAAATTTGAAGAGACAGTAAGTAGAAAGAGTGAGCATTATGTCGCAAGGAGAGAGATGATAGTATAGAGTAGGTAGTAAGGACAGAAAGTGGAAGGATAAAGGATAAAGTTCTCTGCGGTCGTCCATCTTCCATCGGAAAAACCGTCCCTCGCTCCTTGTCTGTTATCTGTCCTCTGACATCCGTCATCTGTCTTCTCTTGTGTCCTCTGTGGTTTTATATACAGAATTTGTGAAAAATTTAACAAAAAAACTTGACAAAAATATACAAAGCGAGTATAATTGGCTGGTTTTTTAAATTGAGACAGGAGGAATGTCAATGGGCACAATAGATACGAAAGAGATAAGAGGAAAAAATACTAAGAAGGTTACTACTCTTTCAGAGGAAAATCAGTACTCCTGTTATCAATGCGGAAAGTGTTCTGCAGGATGCCCAGCCGCTCCGTTTATGGATTTGCTTCCCAATCAGGTTTTGAGACTTCTTCAACTTGGAAAGGTTGACAGAATCCTCCAATCAAATACTCCCTTTGCCTGTTGTTCCTGTTTTGTATGTTCTTCAAGGTGCCCAAAAGGTATAGATGTTGCTGCTATTATGGAATCCTTGCGCCAGATTTCTCTGAGGGCAAAAAATGATGATTTTGATGTTAAGGATATAGAACAAGAAGAGTTAGAAAAGATTCCACCAATATTGCTTGTCGGGACATTCAGAAAACTCACATCGTAGGAGAATAAAAAATAGCACACAGATTCACACCGATTAGAAAGATACCAACAGAACGATGCGTAAATATAAAGAAAAGAAAAATAAATATGAGATTTAACAAAAATTATATCACTGGAAATCAGTTTCATCTGTGAATATCTGTGTGCTGATGTTGAAGAATAAATGAAAATTAAATATTACCCCGGGTGTTCAATAAAAACAAACGGTGAGCATTTTGAAATATCTACTCGCGCAGTTCTTGAGGAGTTAGGTTACGAACTGGATGAGCTGAAAAGGTGGACTTGCTGTGGAACAGTCTATTCACTTACATCAGATGATATAATGCATCATCTTGCACCGGTAAGAAACCTTCTTAGAGCAAAGGAAGAAGGGGGAGATAGGGTTCTTACGTTGTGTTCCATGTGCTACAATACACTCAAAAGGGCGAACCTGCTTGTTCAGAAGGATACCGAGAAAAGAGATAAAATAAAGGATTTTATGTACAAGGAGGTCATAGAATATGAAGGTGATGTAGAGGTGATCCATCTCCTTCAATTATTTCAAGAGATAGGTATAGATAGAATAAGAGAGAAAGTCAAAGTCCATTTAGATAGTTTAAAGGTTGCTCTCTATTATGGATGTATGTTACTCAGACCTGAAGAGGTTGCCATAGATGATATGGAAAATCCGTCAATTTTTGAGGAAATAATTAGATTAACAGGTGCAGAGCCGGTTAATTTCCCATACAAAAATGAATGCTGCGGGAGTTATCAGACTTTAAGAAGACCTGATATTGTTATTGAGAGAACAAGAACGTTAATAAATTCTGCACGCAGTAGCGGAGCTGACATGTTGCTCCTTACCTGTCCTCTCTGTTTATTTAATCTTGAAGCTAAGCAGAAAGAGGTGATGGAGAAGTACTTTGGTTTTAAGGAAATGCCTGTTATCTATTTTACTCAGTTATTGGCGTTAGCATTTGGTCTAAGTGATGAAAAGATCCGTTTTGATCTAAATGAGATTAGTCCAGTTTCCCTTCTTGAAAAAACTGGAATATTTGTGAAGGAGTCATAAATGAAGTTAGAGAAGATAAAAGAGATTCTTCAAGCAGAAGTGCTTGTCGGTGCAGAAGATCTGCAGAAAGATGTTAAGATGGC
>JAGMEZ010000173.1 GCA_023127905.1 Caldifarciminota bacterium | reverse complement strand
AAGCCCCAACGCTACTTATTTAGGGGATGATTTGGTTTCGGGAATTGTATTCCCGAAACACCGAATCCTATATATATGATGAATCAGTGGAAATCAGTGTAATCAGCGGCGAAAAAAATAGTGTCTAAAATCCTGTTGACAATCAAATTTTCTTATGATATGATGTCTAAAAATTGTAAAAAGAAAAGGGAGAATTCTCTATGATATCAGAAAACCTTTATAAGGAATTGAGTGTAAAAAACGAGAAAAAGATAGTACTTCTTGTAATGGACGGTATTGGAGATTTACCTGTGGGTGGCAAAACTCCTCTTGAATCAGCGAAGACACCGAACCTTGACAAACTTGTATGTAAATCGAATACCGGTCTCACATATCCTGTTTCAATAGGTATAACTCCAGGTAGCGGTCCTGCTCATCTCTCGCTATTTGGTTATGATCCTTTAAGGTATAATATAGGAAGGGGTGTGCTTGAAGCACTCGGAATCGATTTTAAAATGGGAAATAAAGATATTGCAACGCGTGCAAATTTCGCAACAATAGATGAAAATGGTATTATTACAGATAGAAGAGCAGGTCGTATCCCTACGGAAAAGAACCAGGAAATATGTGAATTCCTTTCATCAAAGATTACCCAGATCGAGGATGTAGAAGTTATTATACGGAGCGGTAAGGAACATCGGTTTGTCGTTATTTTCAGGGGTAATGACCTTTCTGATTATGTAACCGATACAGATCCTCAGCAGGAAGGGCTTAAACCTAAAAAGTGTAAAGCACTTGACAATAAGGGTAAAAAAACTGCTCTAATTGTAAACAGGTTTATTGAGGAAGTATCCTCTTACTTGAAGGATTTTTCACCAGTGAATTATCCTCTTCTACGTGGTATTTCACGCTACCCTGATATCCCTTCTATGAATGACCTTTTCCGATTAACTCCCGCTGCAATAGCAACGTACCCAATGTACAAAGGACTTGCCAGATTGGTTGGGATGAAAATTCTAAAGACAGGAAATGACATATCTTCCGAGTTTGAAACCCTGAAAGAAAACTGGAATGCATTTGACTTCTTCTATGTCCATATCAAAAAAACTGACAGTTATGGTGAAGATGGGAACTTTGAGAAGAAGGTATCTGTAATAGAAGAAGTTGACAAATATATCCCTTTCGTTCTTGATCTAAAACCGGATTGCTTTGTTGTTACAGGTGATCACTCAACACCCTGTAAAATGAAATCCCATAGTTGGCATCCCAATCCTTTTCTTCTTTATTCAACATTTGGAAGAAAAGATCCTGCAATATCATTTTCAGAATTAGAATGTTCAAAAGGAATATTAGGAAATTTTGAAGCGGTTAACTCAATGGCTCTAATGCTTGCACATACGCTTAAATTGAAGAAATATGGAGCGTAGATTCTGTCAGATGATAGATGAAGGACGATAGACGATGGAAGATGGACGACCGCTTTGCTGGGACGAGGGACGACTGGGAAAGAGAGTAAATAGTAAGGAGTAGGTAGAAGACAGTAAACAGTAAACAGTGAGGAGAAGACAGAAGGCAGAGGACAGAAGAAAAACAATGGATGATGGACGATAGACGAAGGGCGAAAAGGATAAAAAGTGTAAGAGATCTGGAAGTCTATCAACTTAGTTTTGATACTGCGATGGAGATATTTGAAATATCAAAAGGTTTTCCTAAAGAAGAAACATATTCATTAATTGACCAAATTCGTCGTTCTTCAAGATCAGTGTGTTCGAATCTTGCTGAAGGATGGCGTAAACGGAGATACAAGGCAGTTTTCATAAACAAACTAACAGATGCAGAACAAGAGGTGGCTGAAACACAAACATGGTTGGGATTTGCACTAAAATGTAATTACATTGGTAAGAACATATTTAATAGACTGGATGATAAGTAAGAGCATATATTTGCAATGCTCATATGGATGGAAAGGAAGGCTGAGTCGTTCTGCAAATGAGGAAGCCTGTGAATTTGATTAGAAGGATAGAATTGTCCTTCGTCCTAGCAAAGCGGTCTTCCATCGTCTATCGGAAG
>JAGMEZ010000172.1 GCA_023127905.1 Caldifarciminota bacterium | reverse complement strand
CACCATGCCTGAATGGATGGAGTATCCAATACCAACCCCACCCCCATGATGAACAGAGACCCAGGTAGCTCCTGAAGCTGTGGTCAAAAGCGCATTGAGTATTGGCCAGTCTGCAATGGCGTCAGAACCATCTTTCATTGCTTCTGTCTCTCTGTTGGGTGATGCCACTGCGCCTGTATCATGATGATCTCTTCCAATAACAATAGGTGCAGAAAGCTCTCCTTTTTTTACCATCCAGTTTACTATCTCGCCCATCTTAGCCCTGTCCCCGTATTCAAGCCAGCATATCCGTGCGGGAAGTCCCTGAAAAGCAACCCTGTCCCGGGCAAGATTTATCCATTTTCGCAGATGTTCATCATCGGGAAAGGTTTCAAGGAGTTTCTTATCTGTTTTGAAGATATCCTCAGGCTCGCCTGAAAGCGCTGCCCACCTGAATGGACCACTGCCTTTACAGAAAAGCGGTCGAATGTATGTAGGAACATAACCTGCAATATCAAATGCATTCTCAATTCCACCCTCTTTTGCTCTCTCTCTTAGATTGTTTCCGTATTCAAAAGCTCTTGCACCCTTTTTTTTCATATCAAGAATTGCCTGTACATGAACAGCAATTGAATCATAGACATTTTTCATATAATCTTTCTGATTCTCACCTCTGAAAATTGCAGCTTCTTCAACTGAGTACCCTTTCGGGATATATCCATTCAGAGGATCATGCGCAGAAGTCTGATCCGTCACAACATCGGGTATGCAATCCCTCTTCACCAGTTCCGGAAGCACATCAGCTGCGTTTGCCCATAATCCTATGGATTTACTTTCTCCCTTCTGAAGGAACTTATCCTTTAACTGAAGGGCTTCATCGAGGCTGCTTACCCACATATCAAGGTATCTTGTCTTAATCCTTCTATCTATAGCTCTCTTATCAACCTCAACAATTATTGTAACACCATCGTTCATAGTGAAAGCGAGTGGTTGCGCCCCACCCATTTCACCAAGCCCACTTGAGAGTACCCATTTTCCTTTGAGCGTCCCTCCGTACTCCTGTTCTGCAAGGGAGGAGACCGTTTCATAGGTACCCTGTAATATCCCCTGTGTCCCAATATATATCCAGCTCCCTGCTGTCATCTGACCATAAACTGTTAAACCCATTGATTCAAGCCTTGTGAATTCCTCGAAGGTAGCCCACTTTGGAACGAGAAGGGAATTTGTAATTAACACTCTTGGTGCCCAGGGATGTGTTTTAAAGACAGCAACGGGCTTTCCTGACTGCATAAGGAGTGTTTCATCGTTATCCATTATTTTCAATGTCTCGACAATCTTATCATAACATTCCCAGTTCCTGGCTGCCCTTCCTGTCCCGCCATAAACAATTAGATTGTCGGGATCCTTTGCAACCTCAGGGTCAAGGTTGTTCATAAGCATCCTCAAAGGCGCCTCAGTTTCCCATGACTTGCAGTTAAGACCTGTTCCTCTTGGAGCCTTTATAATTCTTTCTGTTGCTATTGTCTTCGTATCCATTACTTCCTCCTGTCTCTTTAACCTTTTATTTCTTGCACAACATTTTACATGATAAATCCCTTATGTCAAGGAAAAAGAAAAGGGGTCAGGTCTCAA
>JAGMEZ010000171.1 GCA_023127905.1 Caldifarciminota bacterium | reverse complement strand
CAGCCAACCACGTCCTTCATCGCCTGTATGTACCAAGGCATCCACCATACGCCCTTAGTAACTTGAATTGTATCCTAAGGATGCTCCTTCTAGACTCCATATTCAAATTTCAAAGAACAAATACAAAAGTATTACTTACTATTTAATATATAACAAAAAAAGTGATTTTTGTCAAGTATATTTTTGATAATTATAAAAAAAAATCATATAAAAATTTAGGATTCATCTGACATTTTTTCCCTCCTCAACAATAAAATGAGGATTTTTGTCTCATTATGTGAGTTATGCAGATAAGTATTATAAATTATAGAATTAAAATGTAAAAAGTATAAAATTTTCTTGACAATGAATGTTGATACAAATATAATTCATTTGTGAAAAAGATTAAAAATTACTATGAAATACTAAGTATTAATAAAGATGCAACGAGGGACGAAATAAAGCGTGCTTTTAGAAACCTTGCAAAAGAATGGCATCCGGATGCAAAAAAACATGACTGTGAAGAAGCAACAAAAAAGTTTGCTGAAATATCAACTGCTTATGAAATATTAAGTGATACTGAAAAGAGAACAAGATATGATTTCTATAGAGACAATATTTATGGTTATTCTACATTCCAGAAAAATGGTAAACCATATAGCAGGGATTATTCTTATGAAACGGAATGGGAAGACCTCTCAAGATGGTTCCAGGACATATACGAAAAGAATTTAAACAGGGTACAGCAACATGTAAATATCTGGTTTAGAAGGATTAGAAGAGGATTTATCGGTGCTGCAATAGGGCTTTCCATTGGTATTGTTTTTCGAGGTGTAGCAATTCCCTTAATGATTCTTGGGTGGATTTTTGGATACTACCTTATTAGAGACGGTAAGTAAAGAAGTAAGGAGTATGTAGTAAGTAGTAAACAGAGATATTAGAAGTCAGACTTTCTTCTGTTTTACCGTTAGCTTTAATCCTTCTACCGAGACTATTATAACTTCTTCACCACTCTTGATTTTTTTGTCAGAAACTGCGTCCCAGTATTCTCCATGAATAAAAACACTTCCTGTTTTTCCCGGAAGAATATTTGATTTTATTGTGGCAATTTCTCCAATGAGCCCTTTCTTTCCAGTAGTTGGCTTTTTCGTCATCGCTCTAACAGTCATCCATGCTACAAACAAGAAAAAAGCTCCTAGGAAAATTACAACAGGTAGTATAACACTCCAGGATACTTTGAGAAATGGTACATCTGTATCAAAAAGCATTGCAGAACCAATTAACATTGTAACAATACCTCCTATCGTCAATGGTCCGTTTGTAGGTGTTCTCGTTTCAAGAAAAAACATAATCATTCCCATTATGATAAGTGCAATTCCCGCATAACTGAAAGGAAGTGTCTGAAATGCAAAAAAAGCAAGTATCAAACAGACAGCTCCTACAAGACCTGGAAAGATTGCACCAGGGTGTGTAATCTCGTAAATAAGACCCGCAGATCCAAGCGTCAACAGTGTATACGCAATATTCGGATTTGAAATCCTGTTAAGAAAATTTTCCCTGAATGAAAGATTTATCTCTTTTACCAAAACATCCTTTGTGTTTATCACTTTTGTTTCACCCTTTATATTAACTGTAGTACCATCAATTAATTCGAGCAAATCATCAACATCTTGTGCAATAACATCGATGACATTCAATTCCAGCGCATCCTCAGCAGCAGCAGAAACACTTTTCCTAACTGCGTCGCGTGCCCATCTAACATTCCTTCCACGTTCCTGTGCAATTGATTCTATATACGCAACCGCATCATTTGTCACCTTCTTACTCATCTCTTTATCCATCTTTTTCCCAATACTCACTGGATGGGCAGCTCCAATATTCGTCCCTGGAGCCATTGCTGCAATATGAGCAGCAAGAGTAATGAAAACACCAGCAGAACCTGCTCCCGCTCCTCTTGGATAAATGAAAACAACAACAGGAATATTTGAATTTAATTCCGATTTGACCATACCCTTCATAGCTGTCATTGTTCCACCAGGTGTATCAAGAAGAAAAATTAAACATTCTGCTCCTTCACTTTCCGCTTTTCGGATAACCTTCTCCATATACCGTGCTGATATCGCCCCAATAATACCTTCAAATTTTGCCAGGATTATAACACTGCTGTTTAAATTACAGGATAAAATTAAAATCACTAAAATAAATAATCCAAGTTTTTTCATAACAATAAAAATATAATGTTAAAATGAACAAAAGTCAACCATTATTATTAACCTCGTTTATTTCATTTAGATCGTTATTATCGTTTAGTTCGTTGTATTCCAACCAATGAAACGATTTTTCTCCTTTTAACTTGCAATT
>JAGMEZ010000170.1 GCA_023127905.1 Caldifarciminota bacterium | reverse complement strand
GCTCCTCGCAATGAAAACCTTGCGCAGGGTGGAGTCTGGGTTGAAAACGGAGGAAAAAATGTGGTTATGTTCAGAAATTTTACATAGTGTAAGTTTTTTGAACATGTGTATTACAATAACGCCCCTTTATTTTTGCTAAGTTATTGAAATTATAGATTTAACCTTATTATTTAATGGCACGGATTTTGCTCTATATAATGGATGTGACAGAGAATCAGCCCCGTTAGAGATAATAAATAAAGTGTTTTTTACATATGTAATTCAGAGTAAAAAGGATGGACGATTTTACACAGGTTCAACCAGTGATTTACGGAAACGCCTTAATGAGCACAATACAGGAAAAGTACGGTCAACCAAAAGCAGAGGACCATTTGTGCTTATATATTATGAAGCATGTTTGGATAAGCAAGATGCGCTGGCACGTGAAAAGTACTTAAAATCAGGGATGGGGAAGCGTTACTTAAAAAATCGATTGAGGCGTTTCCTATCTCTAACGGGGCAAGGAAAGGGTAGAGGCAGAAAAAGGAAAAACAGCGTAGAGAGTAAGGAATAAAACAATAAAAGATAAAAGGAGAAAATTGTGGAAGGAGAGAAGTTTGCTGTGACTATAAATGATAGGGAAGAGGTTAAAATGGAAGTTCCATTTTTTGACCTTAAGAGACAGTATGAAAACATAAAGGATAAAATTGGATATGCGGTCAGTAGAGTACTTGAGAGTGGTTGGTTTGTAGCTGGACCTTCAGTCCAAAAATTCGAGGAAGCATTTGCCAAATATTGTGGTGTAAAACATGCCATTGGTGTGACAAGCGGAACTACAGCTGTTTATCTTGCTCTGAAAGTAGTCGGTATTGGTAGTGAAGACGAGGTTATTACAACTGCATATACTTTTTTTGCAACAGCAGAGGCGATCAATCTTACAGGTGCAAGACCGGTTTTTGTTGATATAGTTAAGAAATCGTACAATATTGACCCTGATAAAATTAAGGAGTTTGTTGAAAAGAAGTGTCAGTGGGATGACGAGAGACATTCCTTAATAGATCTGGAAACAAAGAAGAGGGTAAGAGCGATCGTACCTGTTCATCTCTATGGTCAGATGGC
>JAGMEZ010000017.1 GCA_023127905.1 Caldifarciminota bacterium | reverse complement strand
TATTGAAGGGTCAAAGATGCTGAGTTAGAACGAAGTACACCGTCCCCGTTCACCGTTCACGTTCACAAAGAATTAAGCCACTCATCCTATTAAGCAGCTATGCGCACTTTCTTCATATGCTTTTCAGCCCAATATTTTTTTGGTATTTTATCAGATACTCTTTCTTTCAATCTGTTTAGATTCCTTTGTGAGAGCATATTATTATATTGCAATACTCCAACTACTATAGCTGCACTCACTCCTATTTCTTCAGCACAATTTCTTACTCTCAACTCTGAGATATATCTACCTAGTGGACGAAAGTACTCTGTTATTTCTTTTGCTTTAATAATCTTAAGAGCGAATTCGTTTGCCTCCCTTTCATCTTTTGTATTTATCTGATCAAGGTTATCAATGAAATAATCCTTGCTCGATTTAAGATGCAGCAAAACATGCGCAATTTCATGTGCGGTAGTAAACCAAAAATTATCAACTCGATTATATCTAAGAGTACAAACTATTACCGGGTTGGTTTTATCCAAAAATGTTGCACCATCAATATATGTTTTTTTCAGGTGCTTCAGAATAAGAAACTTAACACCTGCATTATTTAAATCTGCGATTAACTTTCGGGGACCAGTCTTGTAAAGTGTATACGCAGTATAATCCTCAGTTATTTTTCTTAACTTATTCTTGGTATATTTATTTGCATCAAATATTTTAGCGCATCTCTTTGCCATGTTAAACCAAGTTAAAGCAAAATACTTATTAAATTGTGAATAAGCATTTGATCTCCTTAAAGAAGGCAATTCAGTCCTCTCCAGGAAATTGAAGTCAAGCTTTTTTATAGCCCAAAATTTACGCACCATAGTTTTAAGCTCTCCAGTATTATCATAACTCTCAATCCAGCCCTTCTTTATCATCTCCTTAATTGGCATATATTTATATACCTTAGCATATAAATTCGTCCGTTCTTCCAACACCTTATAATCTGCTAATCGCAACCTATAATTTGCATCAAGATTAAGCCAATATTGGGGAGATTGACCAAAGGCTTTGCTCAGCAGTTTTGCAGTTTTAACTGTAATAGCTTGCTTATTCTTTATGAGCAAATTAACTGATTTCAGAGACATATCAAGTATCTCTGCAAGATCTTCTTGTCTCCAATTTTTTTCCTCAAGCTCTTCTTGAATGAAGGCTCCAGGTCCAATATTCATAAAAGGCTTATTTTTTTTAAGCATTTTAATCTCCATAATGTTTTGAAAGTTCTTTTATATACACTTTACCGATTGTTTTTTCCTCATTCGTAAACATAATTTCTATTTCCAATCTATACGTCTTGTCTATTCTTAAAGAGTACAAGCACTTCGCGCTCTTCATTTTTTCGAACTTTATGGATGGAGTTTTCCATAAGTCGTGAATGTCCTTTGCAGCCTCAAGTTGCTGAACTCTCATGAAGAACTTTTTCAGAACTCTTTTATACAAACAATACTTCTTACTTGTTCCCTTTTCATAAAGATCGAGTAGTTTCCTATTTTCGAATTCAACTTCCAATCTTAAACCTCATTTAGTATAATATAAGGGTTAAATACAAATATGTCAAGTACAATTTTACCTCAGAGGTAAAATTAGTACTACAACTTCTAAAGAGTACTGGGAGATTTTATTATCAGAATATTAAATATTTGTCAAGAAAATTGAGTTTTCTTGGTATTTGACTTTATTCAGATTTAACTTTTCACTTCTTGCTTAGTCTTTCTGTAGTCTTATGTCTCAGGTCTCATGTCTGTTGTCTTTCTACTTTCCCTTTATCCTTTTACTTGTTACTTGCAACTTGCTACTTGTAACTTGATAGTCTCCGTTTCTTATTTCTACTCCTTACTACTTACTCCTTACTTCTTACTTTCTTTCACAGTCGTCCTTCGTCTATCGTCCATCGGAGTAAATGACCTGACCCCTATTCCTTCTTTAATGGGATATCTTAGCGCGGTACCGTTTTTCTGGTATGCCTGAAAAATTTACCATGGTGCCAATTCGTAAAATGAATCTTTCCCAAGATGAGCACAATATTCTTCTGAAAGACTCTTCAATTTGCCCCCATCTAACTCTATCCAACCATATATTGAACCTAGAAAACACCACCTATCAACACGGAACAACCGTCTCTTTTTGTCATCAAGTACAAAACGCATCATAGGTGAATAAGTTAATCTCTCCCTGAGTAATTTCTCTATTTTTGCGTTACTCAGCCTTAGCTCTTGAAAAATACTCTTTCTATAAGAATTGAAGAACTGATCCGGGAGGAATACGATAATCTGCTTTTTCTTTACATCTACCTTAAAATCTACTAACCCAGCATAACTTCTCACTGCATTTTCAACAATAGAGATTTCTTCATCAGTTACTAATTTAGGGCAAATTCTACTCAAATACACCCGTGCATTCGGATGCTCGTAAATCTCATATCCATCGGGAATCTCTTGCGCAAGGATTCCATCTGTTTTTATTGCAAAAAAATAGTAGGGCTTACCGGTTTTTGTATTCCCCTGATGCAGATAATATACTTGCCCTCTACGATTTATGTATTTTACCATTGGAACAAAACCCTACCCCTTCAAAACTTTCAATATGCTACTATTTGATCCTATGACTTCTATAATGTCCTTTATCCCCAAAAACAACCCCATGCATCTTCATCAACCTCTCGTATACAATCAGCAATAGTATAAACCGGCAAACGAGGAACGTAGGGCCACCATTTATGAAATACCCGCATCCAATATAAATGCCAGCGATCATCATAATCAGTGTATCGTACTTGAAATACCTCCAGAGAACTCCATTGGGATGGATCAGTGCAAAGTGGTCTTCTTTCATAAACCGTAATAGCGTTGCCATACACCTTCATGGTCAACTTAATCTTTGATTGCAAATGCTTGGGTACTCTTTCAGAAATAAACTCATCTATCTTTTTTATTGCTTTGTCATGTAAATGTACTGGCATCTTTTTTCTATATGAAAGTGCTTGCAATCCTGACTCTCCAGCAGCCTCATACGCATTTGAATAATACTCAAGCTGTCTCTTTCCTAAACCACTTTTCTTAACCAACTCATGGAATTTCAAATATCCTTCATCCGACTCAACATCCAAAGCTGTGGCTTTCTTTGCCCAATAAAGCTTATCTGAAAGACTGCGCTGCATTGCTTCTCACTTTCTATTGTTTATTTTGCAACATATTCAATCCACAGAACTCCACACAAAAATCTTTCAACTTATTTTTTATCTATAATCTATCGAAAAGTTAACGACAATTCACTTATTTGAATAAGTGCATACCTCAAAAAAGCATCTTGTCACGTTTTTTTACTATTTTTTGCTTGCCTTTTTTTGCATCAGTCTTACTCTATCAGCAGCAAATCTTGCCCTGGCATTTGCGTTAATTTCTAATCCATGTTTTTTGCAATAGTTAATCAGTTCGTCGATATCTACGAAAACTTCTACAATTGTCATTCCTCTTTTCTTCATGTTCTTTTTTGTCTCAATATATTCATGTTTCCAAGATTTCCAAGTGTCTTCTAATTGATTTTTGTCGGCAGATATTTCTCGTAATCTCTGCCAATCCTCTTTTTTGTATGCTGCTATTCCGACTAAAACATCTGGTTTCTTTTTCATAGTATTTGAGGGGCTAGGTCTTTAAATTTCACATATCCCTCCTACAAATCTTCAATTTCTGTTGCATGTTGGTTTAATATAGAATAATCTTTGATGAATGTCAAGGATTTTTCACCCTTCCCTATTCCCATTGGCTTATTTGAAGCAGGGGGGAAAACAAAAAAGATTTTTAATTCGAAAAGTCTTGACAAAACCTATAGTCCATCATGATCCCTTATGACCTCATGATTGAAGGAATATTAACAGAAACTGAAGTTAGTGTAAATAAGAAATAATGTATTTTAGGTTGTCAAGGGGGAAATCTGGATTGTTGTACTTCTTGCCCCGTTAGAGGTAGGAAAAGAATTTTCCGCAAGCTCTAATGGGGTATCCTTGCAAAAGCTTGGCTTTTGCGGGTCAAGAGATTTAGGATTAGATTACAGATTCCAGCCTGACCCCATTATGTCTCCATTATGTCTTATGCACATTATGCATTATGCCACATGACCCCATTATGCCATTATGCTACCGTCCCCGCTCAAAAGTCATAAAGCCTGCCCCGTTCTACGGGGTCAAGTCGAAGATGCTGAGTGAAATCGAAGTACCAACGATACCGAGTTGAATCGAGGGACACCGTCCCCGTTCACGTCCCCGTTCACAAAAATGGGCGCTGTCACCAATTTCACAGTTTTAATTTATTTTTTTGAGAGTAAACGTCTAATTTTGAACATGTATCTCAAATGTATGATAAATCTTCTCCAGAATGGATATTTTTTCCTGAATCCATCTGAATGTAGGATTTGATTGATTCTATCCTGTGAAGTTTTAAGCCATATTGGTGAATCCGATTTAATTATAATTTCATAATAGATAGCCAGTGCTTCTATATATTTGCCAAGATTCTCCAATATTAATCCACTAAATAATAGAAGCGGTTTCGTTGCTCTTTTGTTTGAATTAATTTTTCCAAGATATTCAATACTTTTGGTTGTATCATTATTAATTGCAGAAATCTTAGCAAGTTCTAACAATGCTAACATTTCACTTTGGGTTCCAGGAAATTCATCTACTATTCTTTTGCACAAGATTATTAATTCATCAATATTGTTTGATAAAAGTATTTTAGTATTAAAAGGATAATTGGGGGGAATCTTTGATTTCAAAATTTTCATGATTCCATCCCGAGCACTTTTTCTCCTACTTTGATACATTGTATTATTTACAATTCTTTGGTTTATACAAAGCACATAATCTATCATATCCAGATTCATAAAAAATGAAGAGGTGTAAGAAAGAACATCAACCCTTGGATATTGCCTTCCCAAAATTTTATACAAACATTCTAGCGTGAGTTTACTACGATTT
>JAGMEZ010000169.1 GCA_023127905.1 Caldifarciminota bacterium | reverse complement strand
TCCCCCAATGCTCGATTGGATAAGCAGTAAGGGAGTTATTCACTGCTACTATTACACCTGTTGATGCACACACCCTTGAGATTTCCTCAACCGCAACAGCAAGACTAACAAAATCCATACCCGCTCCACCGTATTCCTCTGAAACAATAATACCAAGAAGGCCAAGTTCTGCCATCTTTTTCAGGGTATCCCATGGAAACTCCTGTGTTTTATCAATCTCAACAGCTTTTTCCTTTAATTCTTTCTCTGCAAAATCATGCACCATATCTTTTATTAGTTTTTGATCATCTGTAAGGTCAAAATCCATCTTTCCTCCTTTTTTATGTCTCCTTTTGGTAAAGGGGGATTTTAAATCCCCCCTGTCCCCCCTTTTTCAAAGGGGGGGATAGGGTTTGTCCCCCTTGCTTTTAGTGTTTTATTTTCCAAGTATCTGTCTTGCAATTACAATCCTCTGAATTTCTGATGTCCCCTCCCCGATCTCCATCAGTTTTGTATCACGTAAGAAACGCTCCATGGGATATTTCCTCGTGAGACCGTCCTCTCCCAAAATGCTATGAAGTTTGTAACAAACACGTGTTGCTATCTCAGAAGCATACAATTTTGCAATTGCACCTTCTTCTGTTATTCTTTTTTCTCCTTTATCCTTGAGCATAGCTGCATGATATATCAGGTGACGTGCAGCCATTATCTCAGTTGCAGCATCAGCTACTATTTTTTGTACCCATTGAAACTTGTAAAGTGGCTTCCCATTTAAGTCGTGCTCCTGGGCATATTTTATTCCATAATCAAGAGCTCCCTGAGCTATACCAAGTGCAAGAACACCTATACTTATTCTTCCACCATCAAGGGTTTCCATAAAAACCTTAAATCCTTCATATTCTTCTCCTAATAGGTTCTCTTTAGGAAGTTCACAATCTTCAAAATGGAGTTCCGAAGTTATCGAACCCCTGAGTCCCATCTTATCTTCTTCCTTCCCTGCTTCATAACCTTTTGTCCCTTTCTCAACAATGAACGCACTGATACCGTGTGTCTTTTTAGTCCTATCCTGCGATGCTGTGAAAACAATAATATCAGCTATGGTCCCATTTGTTATAAATCTTTTATTACCATTAATAATCCATTTATCTCCGATGAGCTTTACAGTTGTCTCAGTTGCTCCTGCATCACTACCTGCGTTAGCCTCAGTTAAACCAAACGAACCCACCTTCTCACCGCAAGCAAGAGGAATAAGGTATTTCTCTTTTTGCTCCTCTGTTCCATGTGCATAGAGCGGTTGACATGCAAGGCTAACATGTGCAGCAATCATAATCGCAGTTGAAGCACATACCCTTGCTATCTCTTCGACAAGAATAATGTAACTCGTTGTATCAAGTCCAAGACCACCATACTTCTCAGGGAATGGTACACCAAGCCAACCACGCTCCTTTATTTTATTTATAATATGCCAGGGGAACTCCCCCTTCCTGTCTATCTGCGTGGATTCGCTAAGGAGTTCCTTTTTTGCGAATTCTCTCACTTCCTCCCTGAATGCATTGTGTTTATCGGTAAATTCAGCTAATTTCACTACTCCTCCTCCATTTATCTAATCGTCATTTTAAAAATTCTTTTCACGATGTTAATTGCTTACCAATCAGCACTTTTCGGTAATCAGCTGAACCGGAAAACACTTCAAGTACCTTTGCATCCCTGAAGAACATCTCAAGGGGATAATCTTTTATATAACCATATCCACCATACACCTGCACACCTTTGTCTGTCACGTAAAGGCTGTTTTCTGTTGCAAAAACAGTAGCTATTTCTTTATCAATAATATTAGTGCTTGAAGACGCCTGGTACACAAGTAGCCTTGATGCATTCGACCTTGAAACCATATCTGCAAGTATAATTCTTATCATACCAAATGATGCAATAGGTCTTTCAAACTGATATCTCTCTTTTGAATACGAGCGGGAATATTCAAACGATGACTGAGAGATTCCACAGGCAATAGCTGCAAAAAGAATTCTCATCAATGAATAATAATTTCCAGGAGAGTCAATCGTGAACCCATTTCCTTTAATCGTTCCTTCAGCTGGTTTGAAAGAGCATATACCGCTTGTTCTCATACCCATCATTTCCTTTTCCTCTTTCAATCCCTTATCATTCTTTATAACTATAAACTTTTCCTTTCCATCATTCTTCACTACAAAACCAAAAATATCAGAAAACGAACCATTTACAATCAGTTTTTCTTCGGTTGCCCCCGAGGAAATTGGGTGTATCATTGTATCCACCCCCATCCCTGCAATCACCCTTCCCGTTGCAAGAGCAGGGAGATATTCCTTTTTTAACTCAGTTGAGCCATTAGAAAGGATTATGTTGCATACTATGTTATGAGCTGACACACTCAGTGCAAAGGATGGAGATACCTTTGCCAGTTCCTCAACAGTAATAACAAGTGAGAGCAAATCCATACCTGCACCTTCAAATTCTTCGCTAACTAATATTCCAAGACCACCTATTTCACCAAATTTCTTCAATGATGCTATCTGGGGTTCACCTGTTTTATCCATATCTGAAACCTGTGGAGCAATTTCGGTTTCTGCGAACCTTTTCATATCCTGTCTCAGTAATTTATGTTCCTCTTTCAATCCCATCCAATCCATTCTACCCTCCCTTCCTTTCTTTTCGGTGTTGGTGGCGTTACATCTGGCACACCAACAGGAATGAGTGCCTGTAATTTCTTTCCTTTCACACCAAGCATATTGTTTATATCATTTTCGAGATGAACAGGACCAGTCATCCAACATCCACCAAGGTTCTCCTCACAGAGTAAGAGTAGCAAGTTCTCTATTGCCGCAGCAACAGACTGAATGTCCGTTAATTCACCTTCCACTGTACTGATTCTATATACACAAATGACGATCGACGCACTTCCAAGTGTATAGAAGAAACGTTCTGATTCTTTAATCACTGATTCTTTATCTTTAAAAACCTCTTTTAAACTTTTTGAAATAAACACATTAAATGCTTTCCTCGAAATATCAACGAGTTTATCCTTCATCTCTCCTTTTACAACTATAAAATACGGCTTCTGTCTATTCATACCGGATGGAGCCCACATTGCAAGGTTTAGCAATTCTTCTATCTTATCCTTAGGGATTAACTCACCTGTAAACCTTCTGATACTTCGCCTTCTTTTAATTGCTTCTCTCAGATCCATTTCATTACCCAATCAATTCTCTTTTTATGAAAACTCTCTTAATAATTATATTTCATATCTCTCTATATTACAGTTCTTTATGTAGTATGTCTTCAACCTTTTTCTATATTTGATTATCCTTTAATACTTCTTCCGGTTCAGCACTAAAAAACATAAATGAATCTGCTACAGTAAAACTGAGAGAGATAAGAATTCGGGTAAGTAACAAGAACTAACAGTTTCATACGTCTGAATATACGATAAATTTTTCACAAAGTCAAGAGGAAAAGATTAACATTTACCCTAGTTTAAAACGTTGATTCAAAGAAAAACAACAGTACAATATGACTGAAATACAATAAAAAATTTATTTTAATTTTAATAACCTATTATATACTTATCTGCTTAACTCACGTTAGACGATTTTCGATTTTTCAATTATATAGTTTAGTTTTCGAAAAGGGACAGGTCCCTATGAACATGTATTATTCCAGGGGGACCTGTCCCTCCTCAACAATAAAATGAGGATTTTTGTCTCATTATGTGAGTTATGCAGATAAGTATAAGCTATTATTTTGACAAAGAGGTAACGGTAATTTGTAATTTATCCCAACATTTCTCCACAGAAAAAGGGATTTTTGTACCATTTAAGAACTTAATGGTATTCGATTTACCTCCGTAATTAAACGTAATTGTTGTTACCTCTCCCCCATATATGGCAGGCAGACTTATTGGTTCTATATTTAGAAATCCCTCATTCAAGAAATAGCTTATGAGACCATCTACCCGATTTTCAAGAATATACTCTGCTCTTAACTTTCCTTCATTTGCAGTATAGAAGTCCTCTGAGCAAACAATCGCATATCCATCTCTATAAATTTTTATTGAAACTGATTTAGGATTAATCCCATGCGTGTATACTTCATACACAAAAATTGGCTTTTCAACCCTCTTCTCAATAACCGCTTTCTTCCCGCAGCCTATGATAAAGATTATAATAAAACAGAAAATAAGAAAATGGAAATTGGAAGCTGATCTTGTCATCAGGGTTCCGTCATGACATTTTTCACAATCACGTATGTTCTATGCCTTCTCAACTTTCCCTGATTTCAAGCATTTAGTACAAACAAGAATTCGTTTCTTTTTCCCTTTAATCTTCGCCCAAACGCGATGAAGATTTGGATGCCTTTTCTTTTTTGTAACATTATGGGCGTGACTTACTGTTGCTCCATATTGGGCTTTCTTTCCGCAAAACGCACATTCTCTTGCCATGTTCTCTCCTTTACTTAAATTCTAAACACTCTTTCTATAAAATAGATACTGTCGATTTATTTGCATCAGCTAACAACAACAGGCTACTATAACATAAAATAAATGGATTTTCAAGTTTTATTATAAGATTTCTGGAAAAATTAAGAATTCTACATCGAATTTTCTCTCTTGACACACACTTATTTATTTGATATTATGATAATATGATCGGGGACAAATTAATCATAAAGGAATTTCATACCAAGGCAGCAAAGGAAGTTCTTGATATTTTAATAGAGACTATTAAATCAAAAAAGGGGAAATTCATTATCACAATCGCAGGGGAATCTGGCAGTGGAAAATCCGAGATTGCTTTCGAGCTTTCTCGCCTTCTTAAAACACAATCCATCAACTCGTTCATAATCCAGCAAGATGACTATTTCGTTTATCCACCGAAAACAAACGAGGAGATGAGAAAGATAAATATACATAATGTAGGTATGGGTGAAGTCAAACTTGATCTTTTAGATAAAAATCTTGAAATGATATTACATGGTTCTAAAAAAGTTTACAAACCTCTCGTTATATTTGAAGAAGACAGGGTTACAGAAGAAGGAATAAACACTTTTGGAATCGATGTCTTTATTGTTGAAGGCACATACACAACAATTCTGAAAAACGCAGACATCCATATTTTCATAGATAAGACATACGTGGATACAAAGAAAAGCCGTTCAGAAAGGGGACGGGAAACACAGGACGAATTTCTCGAGAGGATACTTAAAATTGAACATGGAATTATATCAAAACAGAAAATGATGGCAGATATTATTATTACAAGGAATTATTCTGTTGAAAAACTTTATTAACAGGGAATGGAAGAGAGTAGAAGAGATGAAAAAACGATAGAAATCAAATGAAAATTTCAAATCTCAATATACAAATCACAAACAATAC
>JAGMEZ010000168.1 GCA_023127905.1 Caldifarciminota bacterium | reverse complement strand
TTGGGAAACGAGGAATATATACTCCCGGTTCATATCTTAGGATATAAGATTCTCGTTGATGCGACCCTGAACCAACCGAACTTCTCACCCGGTGATACGGTAAGACTCAATCTCACGATCGAAAACCGGAACGAGCGAAACCTGAAGGGATTCAGCGTTGCTAATTACAACGGTGAACCGGTAACGCAGAATTTCCTGTTATCCGGTTTTGCAGAGAATATCGATTTCTCCAACCCCGAATTTATCAAGGCAATTGTTGATAGTGGCGTATATGTAAGTCCTGTTTTATGGCTTGGTAATTTTGATAGTTTGATAGTGGAACCTGAAGGAGGAGGTACTTTTGATTTCTGGACGAGGATTGTTGAACCTGACAGCATACATTACTCAAACTGGATTAGCGATTCGGTTATAATAGGCACAGATCAAGCTCTGCTACTCCAGTTTAAAGTAGCTTTCTTCGATCCTATGTCAAACTTAGAAAGAATAAATGTACGACTCTATGATAATGCGACATTTAAGGACACGGTCATAGAGGAGTTTAATCCCGTTGACCTTGCCCAGGAATTTATCTTTGGATTTGAGCCACTTGTAAATTTTATGTTCTACGGTGTCTATACTGAAACTGGAAGGGGATTGTGGCTGAATACAATCTATATTTTTGAGGCTAATGATACCTGTAACATTATCACTGATAAACAGGTCTATTATATGGGTGATACCGTATATGCAACCGTCCAGTCCCCATATACTGGTAAGCTCATCTGGAGTTCTGATTTCTTTCCATTCGGCACAATTTCAGATTCGCTCTGGATAGATACACTAACAGAACAGTTTGAATTCGTTTTACCCGAGGAGTTATCGAGCGGTTCATATGCAATCGACTTTGCTTTTAATATTGATGGCGATACCTTGCAGGGATTTTCCGCAGCACAACCTTTTAATGTTAGTGGTTACGATGTTCAAGTCTTTGAATGCCGTCTTGATACGAATGAATATCTACCCAATGATTCTATGTTTATTCACTTTAAGTTAAATAGTAATAAGCCGATTCCTTTAATTTCCAAATTGAGGTTCGTCCAGAATTACCAGTGGTTTAAGGCTTTAGTCGATACAATAGATATAGATTCGGGATTCAACGTTATAAATATGGCTACTGTTGTGCCAGCTCTTGAGCGTGGAATCGCATTTTTAAGTTATTCATTCTATAAAGATAGTATCTTCCTTACTCATTCTCAAGAAGGGTTTATGATTTATATGCCTGATACGATGCCACCGGTTGCCCAATTCATAGAAGTTCCGGAAAATACGTACAATCCGAATACGGCATATACTGTGAAGATAACAGCAACTGATGAAATGCGAATGTATGATACGTTATACTATCATAATGGTTATATGCAAAACCGGATAACACACCAGACTCAAAAAGGCGATACTCTTATTTATAAAATTCCATCTCAGCCACGGGGTACACATATAGCATTTTATATTACAGTAAAGGATAGTTTTGGAAATATGGTGAGGCTTCCAGAAGTTGATTACAAACAATTCTGGGTAATGGCTGCATTGCCCCCGTCAGAATGTGAAACAGATACAGTAAATCAAAACATTGAGATTTCGTGGGAGGATCCGTCAGAGAACCTCATCTACCATTCTGGTTATTCGTACGAAGAAAGAATGGATTCGATTGCTGTGAGGTTCACAACGCAATATCTGCCTGCTGAATTAAGAAGTATTTCAGTATTTGCTGAGAAGACTATACCTGATACTGCGATACTGAGTGTAAGCTTCCATTCCGTTGATGCAGGTATTCCTGGTTATGAAATCTGTCCATCACTACAAATAGATGTTACCGAAGATGGAGCAAACTGGGTTGAGGTTCAAATTGATTCAATACCAGTAACAGAAGAGATATTCATAATTTTTTCCGCAGAAGATATAAATCTTTACGGTGATGGGAATAAGTATGTATACAGAACCCTCGTAAAGGATGATATGTGGATGGCGGATACCGCCTTTGGTAATCTATTAGCACATACAGGATGTTACTATGAACCGGATAGTATCTTTTACCTGGTGATGCGTGAAGATAGCTCACAGTTTGTCCTTATTGCAGATTCACTTTTTAACAAAGTATTCACAGATTCTGCGGTTAATGGAGAAAGAAGATATAGATATTTGGTAAAGACACATTATATTATTCCTGATTTAAACTCCACATCACCAATACTCACGCAAATGTATGACTATACACCGCCTCTCTTCGGTGATTCGGTTGAGGTTATTGAGTCTGATTCGGGTTATTTTGTTGGATGTGAAATAACCGACGGTATCGGGATTGCCTTTGATAGTCTTATATATAACGATATCGGGATAAGTAATGATAGTATTGTAGATTACTGGTATTGGTATACCATACCTAATACCGGACAGACGATAGCCTACTATTTCATGGCGATAGATTCAGCTGAGAATACCGCACGAAATCCTGACTCAGGTTATTTTTATATCATTCCTCATATTCCCGAAGGATTTAGTGGTCACATCACAAAAGACACAACCTGGTCAACGGATATAGTGATAAAGGGCGATGTATGGGTTGACTCGGGAGTAGTTTTAACAATAGATGCAGGAGTAAATGTGAGATTCGTATCCAATTTTGATGATGAACATGCGGGGATTGATACTTCAAGGGCAGAATTTATTATTATAGGAGATTTAACACTTCTTGGAAATGATTCAATGCATGTTACATTCACTTCAAATAGCACTCAACCTCAAACAGATGACTGGTACGGTATTAGATTTGTCGAACTTGGAGAGAAAGATATAACAATAGGAGAGTGGGAAAGCATTCCGAAAAAGCAAACATTGGTCGAAAGGAAGGCATCAGAGACACTTTTACCTTGCCCAGTAGAAAATGAAAGAGAAGATGATAATCTTGAAATTTCTGATGATGAACTTGATAAAGAATCAATTGAGAAACTCGTAGAAGAATGGAGAAGACGAATAGATGAGAGATGTACAGGTGTATTACTTGAGAACATCACAATCGAATATGCAAAAAATGGTATCTCATTTCTCAGAACTGGATATTTCATTCTTAGAAATTCATTTATAAGAGATTGCTGTGAATCAGGTGTTAATTTTGAGGAAGAATGGGGTTGGGTAATAATGGATAGCATTGTTTTAGAAAGAACGAATATCGGGATTAAGAGTGAAGCCCCTGTTTGGCTGTTTGACGGTGTTATTACAGGATGTGATAGCATCGGTGTTTATCTCAGTGGATGGGATGGTATCATCTGGGAATCATCAATAAGCCAGAATGGTATTGGTATTCTTTCATCAAGTTACTCATTTCCTTATATATGGTATACAGATTTAATGGGTAATAGTACTGGTATATTTGCAAAGGAGGATTCAAGACCATGGGTGCGTAATTCAAAGATAATTGGAAATAGTTCCTATGGTATATACATTACTGATAATGCAAAACCTAATTTAGGTAGAAGAGGACTCAACTATATTTTTGGAAGTGAATTGTATGATTTATACAACAATACAGCCAATAGGATAGTGGCTAAGAGGAACTACTGGGGAACAGTGAATATAGATACGGTTAATGCGCATATCTACGATTATTACGATAATGACTCTTTGGGTGTTGTGGTGGTAAAACCTCTGTGGGAAGGTGAAGGAGAACAAGGAATTGGTGGTCCAATGTTGGCTGGTGATGAAACCACTCCCGTTGTTTACGCTTTCAAGAGTATCTCACCAAATCCCTTTTGTAATAGTACCACAATTACCTATTCTATTGCAAAACCGGGGAATGTTTCTATTGATATTTTCGATATAAGTGGAAGGCTTATAAAAACACTTTTGACTGAAATGAAGGATGATAGGGTATATAATGTTGAATGGAACGGATGTGATAATCTTAATAGAAAACTCACAACAGGTGTCTATTTCATACGGTTGACATCAGGAAGTTTTACATCGGTGAAAAAGATTATACTTGTGAGATAATCATCAGTCAAAATAACTCCTTTTGGGAATTTAGAATATTTGGAACGATTATTTCGTTGTTAACGTTTATAATGGAAAAAGGCGAAAAATAGTGATTGAGATAAGTTTTTATTGACATTTATTGATTATTGATATAGGATACAGTATATTAAAAATAAGAAAGGAGTGAACATGAGAAAAATATTATTTATTCTAATGTTCGTTTTAATTTTAGCAAGTATGGTGTTCTCACAATATTCAACAAAAAAACCTTGCGCTCCCTGGCTTTTGGATAATAAGAAATTTTCGATGAACCATTCGTTCAATTTCTCTTACGGGTCCTGGGATAGTTCACTGAGATCGTTATACAACAATTATTTCACATACCAAATTTCTCCACAATTGAGACTTATTGGAAATATAGGTTATTACAAAAGAGATTTGAAAGCGAATGGTGTGGCAGATTTGCTTCATGGATTTGGGTTTGAATATAAGCCCAGCGAAAATCTCTTTATCCGTTTTCACTATGAAGGTTTAACACCACTGAAAAAGCCAGTAGGAAGTGATTAGTAGGCATTTTAACACCAGAACGATAACAACGATCTAAACAAATATTTCATATAACATATTACTTGATTACGGAAGTAATCCGTGTAATTCTGTGGCTAATGTATAATTCGGAATGATATGAAAATAGGATTTCTTCAGTTTAATCCTTTTTTTGGGAAAGTTGATGAAAACCTGATAAAAGTAGAAATACTGATTAATAAGATTAGGTGTGATTTACTTGTTCTTCCTGAACTGTTCAATACAGGGTACACTTTTAAGAGTAAAGATGAGGTTCTAAAACTGAGTGAATCAGTACCGTCCGGAAAGACTATTCGATTTCTTAAAAGAATTTCGTCTGAAAAAAATATGTCCATAGTTGGCGGTTTTGTGGAAAGGAATGGAAAAAAAGTCTATAATTCTTCAATTCTCTATTGTGAAAATGGAGAATATTATGTATATAGAAAAAAGCATCTGTACCGTTATGAAAAGAATTATTTCGATACTTCAAACGAGCCATACAGGGTTTTTACAATAAAGAATGGGGTAAAGATTGGTCTGATTGTCTGTTTTGATTGGATTTTTCCAGAGGTAATCAGAAAGTTGTCGCTTCTTGGCGCACAGATTATATGTCATTCAGCAAACCTTGTGATGCCATACTGCCAGGATGCTATGATTACAAGAGCTTTGGAGAATAGAGTCTTCATTATAACTGCAAACAGGACAGGGATAGAAAAGAGAGGAAGATTTTATAACGGGTTTACCGGTATGAGTCAGATTGTATCGCCGGAAGGAAGAATTCTTTCGAAAGCAGGAGAAGGCGATGAACTTGTTTCCGTTGTAAATATTAATGCGTCTGTTGCGTTAAATAAATTTATAACTCCATTGAATAATATCTTTGATGATAGACAAATAGATATGTATTAAAGGGATGTATTGAAAGCCAATATTGTAAAAGAAAATAATGAGTTATTTGAATAAAATATAGTTTAATGCTTATCTGCATAACTCACGTTAGAGATTTTCGATTTTTCAATTATATAGT
>JAGMEZ010000167.1 GCA_023127905.1 Caldifarciminota bacterium | reverse complement strand
TAAGGGTTCCAGGTGGAGTAAACTTGCAGAAGGTTCAAACATTCATTGAAAAAATGGTTAATAATGCAGTCGAGTGCATCCAAACTTCTGAGAATAAATGAAAGGGGGCAAGCCCACATTAGTGCATAAGGCACAAGTCACAATGGCATAATGGGGTCAGGCTGAAAACTGAAATTTAGAATTTTGGAAATAGAATGACAATCGACGACTGACCGTAGACCGCGGAACCAAGAAACTAGAAATCGTAATTTCCTTAACACCTTCATGAATTTGTAGAAGGAATAGGTGTCAGGTTTCACTTTTAACTTTTTCCTTTTAACTTGCAGTTGGATTTAATTCCCCCTTGACATATTCCTTAAATTGCCTTATATTCGATCAAATAAAAAGGAGGAAAGATGAAGATTCTTCTATGGTTGAGCGTAGTAGTGATCATGGTTTCTCTTAACTGTGGCGGTGAGGATACCATAAATAATGCGCCGGTAATTAACAGTGTTACTGCGAATCCTTCAAGCATCTACCCTGGTGAAAACGTGACATTGACCTGTGATGCTGAGGATGAAGACGGTGATACCATTACTTATGACTGGTCTGCCGAGGCAGGCACACTGTCTGCCACCAATCTATCTTCGGTAACCTGGACAGCGCCCTACGACACCGGCCACTTTGTAATGGAAGTGATAGTCGAAGATGAGGAAGGCTTAGCTGATACAGGGGATGTTACGGTTACGGTAGATCCGGATTGGGTGTACGGTGAGAATCTGACACAGTACGGAATTGCAGTGGGTCAGTACACTCACAGCTTCATAGATGTTACAGGTGCTCCAAGCGGAGCAACAGTGGATTCGTTGTCGATCACAGTCAGCATAACACACCCTTCGCCACAGGAGCTCAGTATAAGATTAACATCACCTGACAATACGCATTTGGTGATCTGGAGTTATAACAACTATCCGGGTGGAACTCAATCGTTCACAACTGATTATTTCGCCGCCGAAGAGGTGAATGGTACATGGCACCTGGAGATTCACGGCGGCTACGGTGTGGCGAGCGGAACGCTTGATTGGTGGTCAATCACGATATGGTGGGGGTCTTAACTTCAAGAAATATTGCGTTTGTTGACAACGATAGCGCCTAGATATAGAGGACGGGGGCTGACTTTGTGACAGTACCTATGAAAAAATTATTCCTATCGGAATTAGATTACCCCGTGGGCTTAATAGGGTCAGGCCTGCAAACAGAAATTGTCGGAAATGGGGTTGGCTAAGATATCCCATTAGAGACTT
>JAGMEZ010000166.1 GCA_023127905.1 Caldifarciminota bacterium | reverse complement strand
CCAACTGCAACATCCTTTCTTAAAAATCCAACAACAAGTGCTGCAATTGCTTCACTGGGAAGTCCAAAAACTTTTGTAACTAAAGGGGCAGTAAACCGTGTAATAAAATCAATAACATGAAGGACATAAAGAATATTCACTGCCAGAACACCAAGCATAACAAAGGGGACTGCCTCTTTGAGGAACCCCTTGATCCTCATCCACAATTTCTTTAGAAGTGCTCCAATATAAGGAACCCTGTATGCAGGAATCTCTGTAAATATTTCGGGGCTCTCACCTTTTAAGATGAGATTCATTATTATTCCAAGCATAAGCCATACTATAAAGAGTGTTCCAAAAACAATCATAAGACCACTAACCCCTGATTTTCCCACTAACCCCACTATCATTGCAAGTTGAGCTGCACAAGGGACTGCAATTGCCATAAGGGTCATACCTATAAATCTTTCCCTTCTTGTTTCAAGTATCCTTGTAGCCATTGCCCCGGGAACATTACAGCCAAGTCCGAGCATCATTGGAATAATAGAAAGTCCATGAAGTCCCAATCTATGCATTACATTATCCACAAGCACGCCTAAACGGGGAAGATACCCGGAATCTTCAAGAAAACTCAGGACTAAATAGAAAGCAAAAATATACGGAAGAACAGCAGCAAAGGGAACGAATAAACCCGTTGTTAATAGACCAAAGGATTCCATAAAATCTATTTCACCCTCTATTAGTTTACCAATGAGAATATCATGGAGAAAGCCACCAGAACCCATAAAATGAGAGAGTTTCATCATAAGTGGCAACCACAACTTATCAAAGAGAGGTTCAAAAACATAGGCAATCAGGTTCTCACCTATAAATCTTATGATCCAGAAGATAACAAACATTAGAATCAGTGCAATAGGTATCCCAGTTCCTGGTCTTATGGTTGCGTCCCCGATTCTTTCAATAAATCTGTGGTGTCTATGGGTAATCTTCTGAACATTCCTTATAATGTTTCCAATCTCGTGCCATCTCTCCCCTTCTTCATACTCGTATTTCCCTTCCTTTGCATCCTTTATGTTTGAAACCAGCTTAAAAATGCCTTCACCTGTTATTGCGCAGGTGGGAACAACAGGCACACCGAGTATTTCTTCAAGTTTTTCCACATCTATGGATATTCCCGTATGCTTTGCTTCATCATATATATTCAATGCTATAATAACCGGTTTCTTTGCCTTTAGTAGTTGTAATGTAAGGTTAAGATTTCTTTCAAGGTTTGTTGCATCTACTACATTTATGACAATATCACCATCCTTCAACATTTCAACTGCAACCTCTTCTGCTCTTGATGTAGG
>JAGMEZ010000165.1 GCA_023127905.1 Caldifarciminota bacterium | reverse complement strand
CTTAGCCCAAAGTCCTTTAATTTACTTCATTCCCATGGAAACGGGAATCCAGTATAAAAAAAAGTTAGCCTAGATTCCCGTTTCCACGGGAATGACGAGATGAACCAAATATTATTGGCACCCCTGGCCGGACTCGAACCGGCGACACACGGATTAGGAATCCGTTGCTCTATCCAGACTGAGCTACAGGCGCATTAGAGAATATATATAACAAAATGACCCATTTGTCAAATAAAAAAGTTAAGGATAAGGGATGAGGGACGATAGGTTTTGTCAAGACTTTTCTAACTAACATTTAGAATGTCCTTTTTTACGTTTTTCTCTTGCTTTAAATAAGTCATGTAATCTTTCAATTTGTAGTATAGTAATCTGACTATTTTTCTCTTTATGTTTTTCATTGCTCTCAACTTTTTACTGTATTTCCCCTTCATTTGTGTATATACATCATAGAATCTTCCGCCCTTTCTGATATTCTCACAGGTAATCATATGTATTAAATGCGCAAGATATCTGTTGTAATCTCTTTTAGTCCTTGTCTTACTGATTGAAGCAGATTGGTGAATCCTTGGAGATTGACCGCTATAACTCGCTAAATGAGAATCACTCCTGAAATTATTTATATCCTTTATCTCTGATATTAACTGTGCAAATCGTAATTCAGATATTCCTTTTATGCCTTCGAAATAGCTCTTATAATCAGGGAAAGACTTCCCGACATATTTCACTATCCTATCCTTTATTTCGTTCTTCTGCTCCATTACGATTAATAACATCTTGGCGTAAGATTTTATTACTTCAGACTGCATCCTCCCAAATTCAAGTAAAGGATGGTAATTCAATCTCTTGACCGCCTCTTTAATCTCTTTTGCTCTCTTTCTCCCGTATTTGCCCTTATAGATACATGAATCGCCTTTCTTTAATGCCTTATGTATATCTGCTACTGAAGCTTCTTCTATCTCCTCATATGAACCATATTGAACATAAAAATTTATACTCGTAGGATTCAAATTATTAAAAAACTTCTTATATACAGGACCAAAATTCTGATTCAGTGCAGCATGAAGTTGATTTTTTGATTTAGTCACTTGCTTGCTTACTTTTGTATATAATCTACAAAGATTCCTTAATCCCTCCATTCTTATATCTAATGTTAACTCTTTTAAGTCATCTCTAAAATAAGGAAATAATGAACATGTAAATGCATCTATGTGGTCTGTTTTGTGTTCTGTTATACTTCCCTTCAATCTGTTGGACATCTTGGGGTTTATCTCACACACCTTTATGGTTTCAGTCTTTAGGTACATAGCTAATTGTTTAGCAAAATCACCATACCCCTCAATACAGACTGTTGGAGCAGATTTCAAAGGTTTGATCTTTTTAATAAATTGCTCAAACCCTCTTGGCGAATTCTCATACTCCTTATACTCAAACTCTGTCATGTTTTCCACAAATGAGACTGAGAAACTCCCCCTGGATGGATCAACTCCGCATGTGATCATAAGACCTCCTTTTGGTTCTGGAAAGCAAAGACATCCGCATATAAAACGGTTAATGCAATAGGTTTTCGAGTCTGTTGCTTCCTGACAGAAAGGGAGCAGGGTGACATTCGTCCCAAGTCGTTAAACGACACGGAGGCTAGAGTCTGCACCTGCTCCCCAAGAAATTCTATTATACACAAATAATTAAATTTGTCCACAATAAAAGTCTTAACATATACGGAGGCTGTAAACTTGTAAACTTTCTTCCTTTTCCACTTGAAACTTTTTTCATTTGGTGTTAGAAAAGGATAATGTTTATTAGGGACAGCGACCATTCTTGATAAGTAATAGAAATAAAATATGGGACAAGCCTGCAAAAAGAAAATAGTTGACAAGAAGTAATTTGCATAATAGACTCCTTTTATGGCAATAAATTCATGCATTGAATTCCCTGGTGCTTTTTTCCATGTTATCTATTGCGGTAAATAAGAAAAAACATATTCCAAAATCATGATCCTACAGAAGTATCATACTACTAATTCTATTTGCAGACCTGACCCTGTGAAATGCATGACCCTTTGAAATTCAAACTCCTTTAGAGAAGATTGATAAGTACGGTAATATTTCACCTACTGGTCAACTAACCGGTATTACTAACATGGAAACTCGTAATGTTGCAATTAATTGTGATGTATTTAATCAATCTTATAAACTATCAGAAATATTAGCTCATGAAAGTTTCCATTAAAGAACAGGAAAAGGTGGTTTATACGAAGATCAGGCTTACAAGTATTGTTATGACTTGAGGACAAATGTTTTTCCCTGGACTATAGGTACTTTGTGGTATGGTTTAGGCTGGAGGTAATAATGTTTATAAACTGTGATAGAAAATTATTATTTCTTTTAATTTTTTTAGTAATCTCTATTTTTAGTTGTAGAAAAAAAGAACATCCTTTATATTTAGATACTTATGAATATGAACTTGGCTTACCCCGAAAATATGAAATCTCGACCGCAAAATGGTCACCAAGTGGAGATAAGATACTTATATTAGCATGCATTCCAGACGATATTGGAAGTTGGTACAAAAGTTTCCATTTCTTTATTGCAGATACAACGAAAAAGCCTAGCTTTGAGGAGGTTTTCAGTTATCCTTCAGAGAATTATAGTTTTCTTAAATTTGCTTTTTGGTCAACTGACAGTACATTTATATTCGAGGCAGGTAAAACATCCAAAAGAGATGATCACGATATTTACATCATTTATAAATTTAACACTTCTACAAAGGAAACAACACGAATTTACGAAGAAGACAATGAATTTTTCCTGAGGGATGCTAATGATCACAACTTCTTATTTATAAAAACTCCAGAAAATGTTTTTTATCATCATAATGCTGGTGGTGTATTATCTCTCTACGAAAAATCATTGATTGACAATTTGGAACCTATAAGATTAACTGCTCTACATCCTGATACATTACTAGCACTAAGTTCTGTTAATTCAGCACGATATATCACTGATAATAAAGTGGTTATAGAAAAGACTATCGCAAAAAGCCTGAACAATTATAGACCTTGGATTAGAAGGTTAGAACTACTTAATCTATCTAATAACACTCATCAACTATTAAAAGAATATATATGCTCACTTGAAGATCTTGATGGAATTGGTTTTGAGGTATCTCCCTCTGGAGAATGGTTGATCTATTCAGAACCTATTATTCCCCGTTATTTTTTAGAGCCTGATACCCTAAAACTGCTTTCAATAATCTACCCAACATTTGAGAGAAGTTTAATTTTAAGGCGTAGAGATAAAAAGATCTTTTCGTATTGGGCATTTGCTTTCTGGGCATTTGATTGGTCACCAAATGGAGACAAAATCCTTTGTGTGGGAATGAGAAAGAAAACAAGAGAAACGAAATTATACATAATAAAATTCCCTAAGCATATTAATTGAGTTTTGATATTACAAATTTATAGCTGACCCTTTGAAATGTGCCCCTGTGAAAAGGAGAGGAAATGCTGAAAAAATCCATATCTTTATTTCTATCAGTTACTTTAATTATTATCCCAATAATCTTTTATTCTCAGGAAACAAAAGAGGTTGAGATAGCCAAAGCAGTAAAACAGGCAGAAATTGATGCAAAAACTGATGTGAATATGCTAAAATGGTTCTATTTTCTAACCCACGTCGCCCTGAAATCTTTCGACGCCTTCTCTACCAGGTTATTGATGAGTTTACCATAAGCCTCATCGGGATCCTCAGCATCAAAAGTGAAGAACTCACCGCCAAAGATGCTAACATGGCCGACTTGTTGTGTTGCATTTGAAGAACTACTCCAGATAGATGCACCACTTGAGATCTCAACCATCATCACATCAAGCTTTGCATCTACTTCAGCCGCAAAGCTCATGTAGCCAAGCCCGGGCGTTATTGTGATGTCTGGTCTAACATTTGAGATAAGAAGTTCACCAACAAATATTGTGCTTACCGCGTATTTTTCACCTATAACCTTAAATGCATCCTGATCCAACCTATCACTGCCAATATTCTTAAGAACTTCACCCTCATTTCCAAGTTCAACAATCCGTACCATTCCCTGGTCTCGCCTTATTGCTTCTATGAATTTCTTTTTTGCATAGGATCCGAGATCACCTTCGTTTAAACATTTGAATTCGATAATGCCTACTATTTCGTGTTGCGTGAGGTCAATCCTTGGCGGAACCATCACTTTTGGTCCACAGCCCAGCACTGAAATCATCAGCACCGCGAACAAAACCAGGCTTAATTTATATTTCAAATGACTCTCCTTTCAATGAAAAAGTAGCCTGTCCCCTTTTTTACTTTTTACTCGTAGTCTTCGTGGCCTTCTTTACTGTTTTTTTCTCCTTTTCCAATATTTCCTTTATTTTCTTCTCTTCCCATTCTTTTCCAAACATTCCTCTTATACCGAAAACACTGAATGCATGGGCTACAAGCCCTATTCCCCATCCCATGAGAGGCCAGTAGAACCACAGACTATATGGTGATGTAAGAACATTCACCAAAATCAATCCGACATTTACAATTATGTAAATAAATAAATGAACATAAAATGCTTTTATTTCCTCCACCCTCTCCCTTGCCGATTTGTATTTGCTATCCTCTTTCATACACTAACCTCCTTGGTTTAATTGTTTGATAGTTATTATTTCCAACATCCCTAAACGCTTTAATCGTTGATATTTTTCGTAATTCTTTGGCATAGATTATAGTCCATATGAAAAATCGAGATTGCTTCAATTGTCAATAAGAGTGTTTATTCGCAATGACACTCCTTTATCCTTGTATGTGCCTAAACAAGTTGTGCTTTATATCCGTAAACTATTACTCCAGTTTTCCCTTCATCTTTGAGTTTCCTAAAAACAAATTTCACTTCTTTCCCAGCTGATACCTCTTCTGGAGATACATCAACGACCTGCGTTGTTACCCTTACACCATTAGCAAATTCAATTATTGCAACGACGTAAGGTGTATCATTTTCCATGAATTTCGGACCAACATAGACGGTTGTATAGGTCACTATCTTACCCGTTTCAGGCATCGATTCTTCACCAAAATCCCTTCCACCACACTCAGGGCATACAAGTCTCTTGGGAAAGTAAACCTTACCGCAACCCTTACATTTTTGTCCAAGTAATCTATATCGTTCTATCCTTTGTCTCCAAATCTTCGGCGAACTCATTATACCACCTCCATTATGTGAACAACCGACGATGCACCAGTTCCTCCCATATTTTGTGCCATTCCAATTTTTGCGTCCTTCACCTGCCGTTCACCTGCATTACCAGTCAGTTGTTTGTGTATCTCAATTATCTGAGCTATACCTGTTGCGCCTACCGGATGCCCTTTTGACTTGAGACCTCCACTTGTATTGATGGGAATCTTCCCATCTATCTCTGTATTCCCCTCAACTACAAACTGTCCGCTCTTCCCTTTCTCGACAAAACCAAGTTCCTCTATTGTAACGAGTTCTGCAATTGAAAAACAATCATGTACCTCACAAACATTGATATCTTTCGGTTTTCTATTTGCCATTTTATATGCTCGCTCTGCTGAGAGTTTTACTGCATCAAGCGAAGTTACATCCTTTCTTGAATGAAGCGCAATTGTATCTGTCGCTACGCCAGAACCTGTTATTTTTACAACCTTATCTGTCATCTTCCTTACCATATCGAGTGGACCAAGTATTATGGCAGCTGCTCCATCACTTATAGGAGAGCACTGAAGAATCGTAAGAGGATCTGCAATCATAACAGAATTAAGAACAGCGTCTAAACTTATCTCTCTCTGAAATTGCGCATCCGGATTTTTTAGTCCGTTTTTGTGATTCTTTACAGAAACTGCTGCAAGCTGTTCTCTCGTTGTTCCGTACCTATCCATATGAGCTTTTGCTATCAGTGCATATAGAGCAGGGAATGTTGCACCAAAAAATGCTTCGCATTCCACATCAGCAGCAGCAGCAAGCGCACTGGTCGGGTCTTCACAATCTGTCATCTTCTCAACTCCCGAAACAAGTACAATGTCACTCAAGCCGGAAGCTACCTCAATATAACCTAATCTAAATGCTAATGCACCGGATGCACAGGCAGATTCCACTCTTATGGCGGGTACATTTTTCACTCCAAGATATTCAGCAAACATTGGACCTATGTGTTCCTGTTCAACAAAAAGCCCGCTCGACATTGAACCCACATAAATAGAATCAATCATAGGAACCTTTGCATCATCAAGTGCTTTGAGCGCTGCTTCGACGAAAAGATCCCTGAGAGAACTATCCCAGTGTTCCTTAAACCTTGTCATCCCTACACCAATGATTCCTACTTCTCTCATTCACACCTCCATTATACTTCAGTGGTTAGTGATAAGTGCCAAGTGAACACCTCTCTCTCTCAAAACCAACAAAATCACAAAAATGCTTAATTTTCTCACTCATCTTAACTTTTCTCTTTTTCACTTAACACTTTGCACTGCCTTTTTGTTATCGGGGTTAGGAAACCCCTCCTACATTTTTTGTCAACAAAACTTATCATTTTCTCTCAGCCTGAAACTTGTTTCACTCAAAGAAACGCAGAGCAAGCTCTGCTACTCCAAGAATGTGTGGTCTTAAGTCTTATGT
>JAGMEZ010000164.1 GCA_023127905.1 Caldifarciminota bacterium | reverse complement strand
CTGTGAGGTGTTGTTATAACAACACAGTCATATCTTCTTACAATCTCTGGTTTAAGTGAGATTGATTTTATTCTTTTCCCACCTTCATTAAATTCTTGAATAAAGGGATCATAATAATCAATCCTTGAGTTTTCATTCACTAAAATCTTGTATATCTCAAGAGCTGGTGATTCTCGTATATCGTTTACATCTGCCTTATATGCTATCCCTGATAATAGTATCCTTGAACCATTTAAAGGTTTTTTCGCTTTATTGAGTATATCTATTAATTTACCCAGTACAAATCTTGGCATATTACCATTTATGTCTGTTGCAAGTTCAATAAATCTATTGTAGAAATTATACATCTTTGCCCTATATGAGAGATAGAGAGGATCAAGAGGTATACAGTGCCCCCCAATACCTGGACCGGGATAGAATGGCATAAAACCGAACGGTTTAGTAGAAGCAGCTTCAATGACATTCCAGATATTTATTCCCATCCTATCACACATAATGGTCATCTCATTTACAAGTCCGATATTTACTGCCCTGAATGTATTTTCGAGAAGTTTTGCCATTTCAGCCTCTTCGACAGTTTCAACTATATGTATGTTTTCAAGAAAGGTAGAATAAAGTTCATACGCGAGTTTTCCACACTTTTCAGTTAGTCCGCCAAGTACCTTGGGAATATTTTTTGTATTGAAATGCGGATTTCCCGGATCGACCCTCTCTGGTGAATATGCAACAAAAAAATCTTTCCCCGCTTTGTAGCCCATTTTTTCAATCTCAGAAGCAATTAATTCCCTTGTTGTTCCCGGGTAGGTCGTGCTTTCAAGAACTATCAGAACTCCGGGGTGAAAAAATTTTTTAAGCTCTACCATTGCTGAAACTATAAAAGAAATATCCGGGTCCTTTGTCTTTTTTAGTGGAGTTGGCACCGTTATACAAACGACATCTGCTTTCTTTAATATATTATATGATAAAGAAATTTTAACAAGTTTTTCCTTTACAACGAATCTCTTGACATCACTGTTACTAACATCAGTAACATAAGATTTACCTTTACTTAATAAATTTATTTTCTTACAAGAAACATCAACACCCAATATCTTAAACCCAACCCTGGCAAATTCTATAGCAAGAGGAAGACCAACATAACCCAGTCCAATTATTCCAATATTTGCTTTCTTTCTTTTTATCTTTCCAAGCAATTCATTAAAGTAATCTTGTTGCTTTCTTCTCATCGTCCTCTTAGATCTTTAAAATTAATGGAAGGATTATTTATTAATATTACGTTATTTAACGTTCAAATATAAACCTTAATCATGAAGGATGAAAATGTGTTTCTTTTGTCCAGTATCAACATAAAAAAGAGGTTTTCCCTCACTGTCTAATCCAACAAAAGCATAATGGATAACTAAGGTCGAATCACCAAACGAGCGGTATACAGAGTAGATTATACTACCTGGTTCACCTCTAAATTTTGAATTCAGACCGTCAGGGTCATCATCTTCAAATCCAAGAGGGTCTTCATATACATTGTCAATTATCTCATCATCTGTCATTGACAAAAGGGTAAAAGGATTTGCAGGAAACGTACCATCATCAACGTATTTTTTAAACTGCCCTGAATTTAATGGATATTTCCCATTGTGAAAAGCTGCGTAGTTTTCTACCGCAGCCCTAAAAATGTAGATATTTGTCTTCATATCTGCAATTTTATTCTCTTTCTGAATCGTCTTATAGTTAGGATAAACTATCATATAGATAAGAAACACTATGGCAATTATAATAATAACATTTAAAAGCCTTACCAATCCTTTTTTATACACCTTTCCTCCTTCTTTTGGATTATTCGAGATATAACATTACGATACTATACAAAAATTTTAAATAAATGTCAAGAAAAATCATACCTTAGTTCTGTACAGTTTCCTCATGCAAAATTACTCTGACATTAGTTGTCATTTCCTGAGTCTGTCCTGAGCTTGCTGAAGGGCCCCTCGCAATGGGCATAATACTATTA
>JAGMEZ010000163.1 GCA_023127905.1 Caldifarciminota bacterium | reverse complement strand
TTCCATAGCCCTCTGCAATATTATTAGTCGTAGAGAGCTTGGCTCGACGCATTTGATGCTTCAAATTATAGTCCTCTTCTCTGGGTAATTTTTTGATTAGTTTGCTTATCATTCTGCTAAATTCCCTCGCCATTTTGTAAACCTCAAGATCTTCAAAAGTATGAATTTTTTCCTTCTTCATTTCCATCTTCCTTTGCTTTTAATTACTAAATTACCCAATTACTTAATTACTCAGATCAATTTTTCCCGCAATTAATCCACAAAGCGGTATTTTATTATTGCCCATATCGCTGGAATTGCGTCTTTCCAAGTTATTTTTTTTCCTTCATCGTATCCTCTTCCATAATAAGTTATTGGCATTTCATAAAGCCTATAGCCTTTCTTCAACACTTTTGCTGTTACTTCTGGCTCAAAATCAAACCCATTTGACTTTATTATTATATTATCGAAAATCTCTTTTCTAAAAGCCTTTACGCCTGTTTCCATATCTGTAAGGATAGTATCATATAGTACATTTATTAGAAGCGTTAGAAATCGGTTTCCAACATAATGCCAGAAATAGAATACCCTGTGAAGACCAAGAAAACGAGAGCCAAAAACAACATCAGCATATCCATCAACAATTGGTTTAATAACCTCTGGATACTGCTCTGGTGGATATTCCAAATCCGCATCCTGTATGATAACAATATCACCTGATATCTTTTTGAGTGCGGTTCTTACTGATGCTCCTTTTCCTCGGTTCTTATCATGTAAAAGTAAAACAATTCCTTCTACTTTTTCAAGGATTTCACGTGTTCCATCTATTGAACAATCATCCACTACGATAATCTCTTTTTCAACCGGAACCTTCTTCACCCGTTCAATAACTTTCTCTATACATTCTTTTTCATTATACACAGGAATAATAACTGATAATTTCATAATCCTCTCCACCTTATTGATTGAGTACTAATGAAAGCTACCACTACCCAGTAAACAAACGTTACACTGTAAACAAACATTTCATTGTGTAACCAACGTTATCACTGTATAACTAACGCCTTCGGCTGTAAAATAGGCGCTTTCGCTGTTAATTAAACACTAACGCTGTAAACAACCAATAACCATGAATATACAACAAATAACTATAAATATTCAATTATCCTGAATTGGCTTATTTGACTCGTTTTAATCGTTTAGTTCGTTAATATCGTTGTCTTCTTGCTTTCGCTTTCTAATATTGGTTTTAGATTTCACTTTTAACTTTTTACTTTTTACTTTTACTTTTTTCTCTCTTAACCTCCCCCATCGTTTGCTCTATAATTCTCGCAGCCCTTTCCCATGTAAACTCCTCAACCACTCTTTTCCTACCCTGTTTACCCAGCCTTTTCGCCAATTTCGGGTCATCAAAGAGCCTTATCACCGCATCAGCTATGTCTTTTGGATCTTCTGGATTCACAAGAATTCCAGTTACACCATCGATTACTGCATCCGAAACTCCACCAGTCCTTCCTGCAATCACAGGCTTTCCAAAAAAGTTAGCTTCCAAAAATACAAGTCCGAAACCTTCAACATCACCTTTATCTTTAATGAATTTACTTGGCATTACAAAAATATCACAGTCATAATAGTATGGAACGAGATTTTCAACCTCTCCACAAAATTCAACATAATTACTTAAATTCTTTTCCTTCACCAACAATCTTAATCTCTTTTCCATCGGACCTTTTCCAACTATCTGGTATGTAACATCTGGGATTCTTCTCAAAACCATAGGCAGAGATTCAATTACAGAACTATGTCCTTTCCTTTCAACAAGCCTTCCTACTGTAAGGATGATTTTTTTGATGCTTTCCCTCTTTTTACTGTGTACATCAGACTTATCGCTGAAATTAACACCAAATGGTATCATAACAATCTTTTCTTCTGGAATACCCATTTCTATCAGTCTTTTCTTCATAAACAAATTCGACATAAAGAGTTTATCTGCTTTGTTCAACAGATATTTTGCCAATAATCTTTTTAACGGACTTAATATTCCTCTAAAAAATAATTCTCTCCCATGGACTATTGTTCCAAGAGGAACTTTTTTAATCTTTTTCAAGAAGTATCCACTGGGAATATTCGTAAAATGCCCACAAAGAATGCAAGAAAAGTTCTTGCTCTTCCCGACACGGAAAATTTTGAATAGTGTCCTTAAAAGGAATGTCAAAGGTCGTCTAAGTATTAGAAAAAGCAATCTATCAACAAACCTATCCTGCCTTAGACTATCTGTCCTGACAACAGAGAAATTGAATTGTTTATCGAGTGAAACATTATAGCCTGGGTAATAAGGTGCGAAAACCATTATATCACCATCAAAATTCCCAGCAAGACCACGTATGCATGCTTGAATCCCCCCTCTTGAGGGGTAGAAATCATTAGTTATTATTAAAACCTTCTTCTCTTTCATTGAACGTTAATATGCTCGTAATTAGGTAAATGAGTAAATGAGTAAATGGGTAATTAACACAGAATTGTAAACAAACGCTTTGCTGTTAATTAAACGCTACGCTGTAAAACAAACCCCGTATAATCACAATGAATGCTAAAAAGTCCTGAGTGATCTACGGGGCAGGCGCTTCGCTGTAAACAACCAATAACCATGAATATACAACAAATAACTATCAATATACAATTATCACTCTTTTAACTTTCCGTATGCCTTCTCCGATATCCCGATTCTCCGTCTCACTCACTTATCTTCCTCCAATTGACCATTCCCCATTTCTCCGATACTTCGTTTCGCCTTGTAAGTAATAATACTTCACTCTCAAAAAAGAAATAATCAGCACTAAAAAAAACGGCAGAAGGAATATCTGCCATTACTGTCCATAAATAGAGAACTGATGTAGAATATGAAATATAAAGTAGTGAGAAATATATTGCATAGACTGAATCGGAAAAATAAACTAGAGAATAATGAAAATAACTATAAAAGAATTAATTATAATTACTGATTTTTTACCTATCACATTTACTACATCATCGTTGTTGCACTTTTTCCAATATTACACTGTAGAGTTTAATATATTTCTCGATTATATTCGACCAATTAAATTCCTTTACTCTTTCCAGTCCTTCCTGAGTATATTTATCACGTAATCGCCTACTCTTCAATAAATTAATGAGTACTTTTCCTAATAATTTATCTCCAACTATAAATCCATATTTCCCATTACAAAGAACTTCTTTTGCGCCTGAGTTAGGACTGGCAACAACCGTCGTTCCACAAGCCATAGCTTCTATATAGGGTACACCAAATCCTTCGTATTTACTTGGTAAACAGAAAACCCATGCTTTTTGATTTAATTCAATTAACCTCTCATTCGGTATTCTACCAAACCACCTTATTCCCTCTCCCTCAACCTCTTCGCTGCTTACAATCCACAACTCAGCATTCGGAATTTTTGGCTTTATTATTTTATTAAAAATCTCTACAAGCAACCATCCTCGTTTCCTACCTTTTATTGTTCCAACAAAAAGAATTGAAGGATTTTTACTTTTTTCATTTCCTGGTTTGAATTTTCCAAGATCAATGCCACAAGGGATAATTCTATTAATAAAAGGAAGATACTTTTTTGTTGAATGGGAAATACCTACGTTGATTCTCGCATGAAATCCAGACATATATTCTGTAAAGTATCTAAAAAATTGATGGGCTTTTCTTTTAATGGATGTCGCAGTCCTCATTTCCCCAAGCGCTGTACCATAAAATGTTCTAATAATTGGTTTCCTTACAAAGAAAAAGAGATAATCATCACCATGTGCATGGACTATGTCGAATTTACCTAATCCTTGAAACCTTACAAGCAAAGGAAACAAAAGTATTGAACAAAATCGGATACTACTAAGAAATCTAGGGATTTTAACAGTTGTATTTTTGAAATTATGACTCAAATTTGTTTGGTTTCTCGTAAAAACTGTTATTTCAAACTCTTGAGCAAGCATCTGAGCAAAAGTATAAACTTGATATGCTACACCTCCACGATTTTTTTTATCAGGCAGTAAATTGACAATCATTCCAATCTTATATTTTCTTGACATATAATCTGGGTAAATTTGATATAATAATTAAGAGGTTAAACAGCTTTATTGTTTCTAAGACAATCTATTTCATTACTTTAAGTCTAAATGAAATACCCTTCGTAGGCAAAATAAAAGCAAAGTGTTTCTCATAAAAATTAATGTGCTTATTTATAAATCTTTTAAATAAATTTCTTAAAAATCCTTGACTATCAAAAATACCAATTGTAAAAGATATTAGTTCAAGCTTAGGAATAGATGGATTGTTAGGATTGATAAAATAATTAAAAGTCCGTGAAGAAAATGCTCTTTTATGTGTTGGATCAGCATAAAAATCACTACTGGAAAAATGCGGTCCTGTAATAGTTATTTGTGCTCCGTTCTTTGATATACGATGTATTTCTCTGATTGCGTTTACTAGATCATCTATATGCTCAAGTATACTGTTACAAATTACCTTGTCAAAAATGTCATCTTTGAAAGGGTATGGAAAGTGACTCAAGTCAGCTATAATATCAACATCTGTTAATGGATTTATATCCACACCTATCATTTTTGGAGACTTTCTATTACCACAACCTAAATTAATAATCATATTACTTGCTGCTCCTATTTAAGCCACATTCAACTATTTCCTTTGTAACTATTCCACAAAATAACCATATAAGAGTAATACAAGCATATTCACCAGGCGATGAATTTGTAAGATATGCTAATACTACAATAAGGATAGTTCCTATAAATATATCTTTCTTCTTGTTAATTATATATAACGTTCTCTTAAACATTATAAATAATATAGTGAGTAATAAAATTCCACCTATAATTCCTGTACTAAGGAAAGTATCTAACAAAAAATTATCTGTTCCTGTTATTCTATATCCTCCAAATTTGCCAGCAGCAATTGTCAAAATACCGAGTCCATACCCGAAAGGATTGGAAATGAGTTCCCGGGGAAACACTTTTGTCCATAGATAGAGTCTAAACTGGAAAGAATCCTCCGATAATGGTTCTGTAATACCTCGCATGGAATGATGGGTAACAACTGATATGGGACTATATTTATTAACATCAGGGACAATACTTATATTTGCAATTAAAGCAATCAAAAAGATTATCAAGAAAAGAGCAAATAAAAAGCCAAGCTTTACATTTCTTCTCATTACCAATATTGAAACTAAAGAAACTATTGCAATGAGAAAGAAAAAAATAGTACTTCTTACAGCGGAAACAAAAAGTGCAAAAAGGATGACCAGCAACATTAAACTTACTACATAATTTTTCCTGTGACTTATCATTAACCCAACACCTAATATTGAAGAAATTAAAAGGTAACGGGAATATTCTGAAGGACTTGAAAAAGTTGAAAAACTTCTAATAATATTAAAAAGATGTAAAGAAGAAAACCCACCCTGTTCAATCCAGTAACTTTCAAAAGGAGTAAAACCTAAAAAAGTCTGCTTCAGACCATATAAAGCAGTTATAAACCCTATTACAACTATGGTAAAGAATAATTTTCTAACAAATCTTTTATCGATAAACAGACCAAAATAGAACCACAAGAAAGGAATTATATAATATTTTGCACCGCCAATTCCCACAAGAATATTGCCCTGACGTGGATTAAACATCTGTAAAATGAATATAAAAAGTAAAATTGTAGTAAATTTCACAAGTTTATTTTCCCTGAAAAGTTTATAAATTTCTTTTCCCTTGAATATAACAAGATAGCCAAATAGCCAAATAGTTATAATATCAGAAATAATGAGTATGGGGTCCATAGGAACATATCTACTGTAAACATAGATATATCTCCTTATAAATGCCATAAATGGAAGAAAAATAATAAGTGCTGATATTCCAGATTTCAGACTAATACTCGCAGCAGCAAGGAGAAAAAAGAGAGAAATGACAATAACTGTCCGAAGGTGTCCAAATGCGATTCTTTTTGAAAAGGTATAGGAAAGAAAAACAATTAACAGTAAAACAATAGCAGTTTTAACGTAATCATTAGAAAGAAATTTTCCAATTATATCTAACGTTTTAGATGAAAAACATCTGAAATAATATTGTAAATTTAATATGTAGCTTTTAATCTTATATATTGACTGCTTAGAGTTCATAGATATTATTTCACTGCAACTGCGACTAACGGAAAATATAAATTAATCTGTCCGATTGAACCAATAAATAATATCCTTTTTAGATACTGTATTAAATTATTGAGGGGATTTTCAACAGGTGCATTAACTGTATAGAATTTAATCTCTTTGAAACCTTCTTTTAAAAGTAATCTTTTGAGTGTATTTGGCGTCCAGTAAAAAAGATGCTCCCAGGGTATAAGGGAAATATCTTTATGAAGTAACTTTAAAATAATCTTTGTTAAGCTAAATCTTAGTACTATTGATCTAAGGAGGATATTTGGTGTTTCAATAAAAAGAATACCTTTCTTCTTTAATAATTTGTATATCATCGAAATTTCTTTTACTGGATCATAAAAATGCTCAAGGACATTCCATAAAGTAACAATATCAAAGCTATCAGGCTTAAATCCAACCTCTGCTAATTCTCCAACAATTACTGTTAGACCAAATTTTTCCCTTGCTACCTCTGCAGCCACAGAAGAAAAGTCAATTCCAGAAGAATCGAAACCACTATTCTGCACCATCTTTATAAAATAACCAACTCCACATCCAACATCTAATAGTTTCCCGCCATTGAAGTATTCCTTCATAATGTTTATACCGTTAATGTAGTGATAACGATACGCTTCAGCACCTTCGTAACTGTAAAAACCTACTTTTTCTGCTTTATTATGCGATGTTCTGATTACTTTAGGAATAGGCTGTGGATTGGTAAAAACGAGACCACATTTGTTGCATTGAATAATCTTAAAAGTCTTACTATCTTTCTTTTCAACTTTAAGTACCCTCTCTTTATTGCTTCCACAGAGAACGCACTTGACTTTCCTAAATAACTCCTGTTTCATAAATGGCTCACAAAATATTATTATAGAACATTATTATTCTTTTACCAACAAATGCGATATTGAATATATCATTAATACTATCAAAAGCCTTTTTTCGAATCCCTTTATATAACTGCGGTGCTTTAACCAAATTGATAATTTTCTTAGTAAGTGATTCTACCTTTCCTGATTCAAAGAGTAGTCCATTTTCACCATCAGTAATTATTTCTTTAGGACCCCCAGAATTACTTGCAATCACAGAAATTCCCTGATTCATTGCTTCAAGAATAACAATACCAAATGGTTCTTTATACCAAGAATATGTTGGAAAAAGTAAAATATCATTATCTCTGTAGAAATTCTTTAATTCCTCTCTTGTGACTTTCCCAACAAAGTCAACTCTATCAATAATATCGTTTTCCTTTGCAATCTTTCTTAAATCTCTTTTATATGATTTTTTACCATCTCCAACAATGGTTAAGATCGCAGAAATGCCGTGTTCCTCTAATCGTGAGAGAGAACGAATAGCAAGGTCTGCTCCCTTGGCTTCCCATAGTTGACCAACGAAAAGAAGTTTAAGGTTATTTTTATCAACTGTTTTTCCATTA
>JAGMEZ010000162.1 GCA_023127905.1 Caldifarciminota bacterium | reverse complement strand
CAGGAATTTATACTGGTCGAGCATTACTAAAAACGCTCATAATAGAAGAGAAAATGATCGGTGGTGAGGCAGCATCAACGGTGAAGATAGAAAATTATCCTGGTTTTCCAGATAGTATATCAGGAATGGAACTTACAGAAAGGATGAAAAAACAGGCGGAAAAATTTGGTGCAAAAGTAGTTATAAGTCATACAAAAGAGGTAAACTTAACAAGTAAAGTAAAAAGAGTAAAAACGGACAATGGAGAATTTCATTCAAAAGTAATCATTATCGCAACGGGTTCATCACCAAAAAGTCTCAATGTCTCAGGAGAAAAGAAATTTAAAGGAAGAGGCGTCTCCTACTGCTCGACCTGTGATGCTCCATTCTTTAAGGACAAAACCATAGCAGTAATTGGTGCGGGAAGTTCAGGCATTCAGGAAGGATTATTTCTTCTTGAGTATGTGAAATCTATAAAATTCGTAGAGTTCCTGCCTCAAATGACAGCAGAAAAAATCCTTCAAGAAAGAATAAAAAAAAGAGAGAATGTAGAATTCTTCCTCAATCACAGACTCCTCTCAATAAATGGAGAACAAACGGTTGAATCTATCACAGTAAAGAATAGAGGAACAGGGGAGAAAAAGGATATTCCTGTATCGGGCGTTTTCATATATGTGGGACTAAAGCCCAATACAGAACTTTTCAAGGATACTCCAAAACTCGACAAATATGGATTTATTATTACAGATGAATATCTAAAAACATCTCAGGATGGAATCTTTGCAGCAGGTGATGTTAGAAAAAAGATACTCAGACAGGTGGCAACTGCAGTTGGTGACGGAGCGAGCGCAGCTTTTTCTGCTCAAACCTATATTGAGAAGTTAGAATCTTGAAATGGAACATTCTGAAAACCAAAGAACAATTTTACACAATCCATGGAATTAATTTCACCAGAATAAGGAGGATTTTAAGTAAATGAGTGATAAGAAAATGCACAGGGTTATTGTTTTTTCTACCCCTACGTGTGCCTGGTGCAGAAGAACAAAACATTATCTGAGAGAGAATAGAATCTCTTTTAAGGAAGTTGATGTTTCGAGGGATAGACATGCAGCAATGGATATAATGAGAAGAACAGGTCAAACAGGCGTCCCCGTTGTCCTCATTGATAATAGGCCTGTTGTTGGATTCAATAAACCATTGATAAACAGACTTCTCGGTATAAAGTAG
>JAGMEZ010000161.1 GCA_023127905.1 Caldifarciminota bacterium | reverse complement strand
TCCATTCTTTCTCATCAATTCCAAGGGTAGCAAGTTCTCTGATAAGAATATTTAAAAATGTAATCTTCTCTTTAAGGATTCGATCGACCTCTTTAGGATCATAAACTAAACCTTTTTCAAGGAACCAGGAAATTGTTTTGTAAGCATTGAGCGCACCCATTCCACTTTTTTCCACTGTCTCCTTTATGGTCTTTTTTCCATCTATGAGTACTAATATTTTCCAGTCATCTTTTCTCAGTGCAACTGCACCTTTGGGAGGATCAGGTGATTTCATTAGTATTGTATCAAATGGAGGGAGTTTCGCTTTAATTTCACTTATTTCTAACTTTCTTCTTTCAATCTCACCAATCAGAGATGAAACCTCATCCCTTATTGTAACTTCAGCTATTTTTTCATCTGAAAAAAATTCAACTTGACCATTCGAAAAAACTGAAAGGTTATATAGTGCTTCGACACCCATTATTCCTTTACATCTTGCATGGGTAACATTACCCTTTACAAAATAAACCTCACCCTTTCCATCGGCTGATCGGAGCTCCACTCTGCCAGTTTTACCAAATTTTGCTAAAAGAAAGAAAATCTGGCTTGCAGAAAAATCAGATAGAGATGCTACTAAACCCATAATTCTATTAATATAACAATAAAAACTGTCTGAGAATTAACATATCCAATCATTCTTCGATTCTCTGTAAACAAAAGACCTTGTATCTTTCTAATAAATTACTCTCGGATCTCTGCATACTATATTGTTTCGATTCAAACAGTTCCTGATTCAAGAACGAAAATATTATACCCCTAAAGACTCCTTTTGTCAAGAAAAAAAATGTTCAGTTTTAAGCAAGGCAAGAACGGAAATAATTCCATTTATTTGACCTGTATCTCTTTTCTGCTTCCTTTGCTCGCTTCTTCTCCTCAAAAGTTAATGTTCCTTCCTTAATAGATATCACATATTTTCTTTCTATTTCTTTTCTTAATATTCTACCAAAAGTTTCGAAAGTAATAGTCATATTCCCGCTTTCCTCAACATTGGAAATAGCATTTGGAGTTACCTGTGTAGTAAAAAGATTACAAATACTATCATGCGTTTTTTTAAGGAGAAGCGAACCTTGAATAAGAATAGTATCCTTTTTTCGATACTGGGAGACTCCTAAGACTTTTCTCCTATCTATAGTCAACTCATATCTTGAAATCGATGAAAAACAGAGTGGATTCTTCTGAAAAAAGCTATTTCTGCTCTTCATCTTCGGATGATTTACTCTCTTCCACGAGACAGGAACATTTAATAACCGTAAAGAAGAAAGAAATAGCATAGATATTGCTCTGTAAGTTTCGTATACAGAACCACCAAAAATCGAATTATTCTTCTTTATAATTAAACTAAATGTAAAATCTCCATTATGTACAACTGCCCTACCACCAGTCAACCTACGCACGACATCTATTCCATTCTTCTCACATAATTTCAAATTAATTGATTCAATTTTCTGTAATCTTCCAATAGTAATTGCGGGTGGGGAAAAATCAAAATATCTTATTGTTTCTGGAGATTCATTTTCAATAACCGAATTAAGGATTGCCTCATCAACTGCCATTTGAGAAAATGCATCCTTTTCTCTCATTACTATAAGCCGAAATTTCATACCTTTTTATAAAACATATATGATATAATTTCAAGAAAAAAAATCTTACCTGTTCTACTCATTTTATTACTTTTTTATAATGAATTGCTACCTTCTTCCTTTAATAACTTCAATTCTTTTTATTCTTTCCTCGACTCTGAATCTCCCTGATTCTATCGGTGATATCGAAATTGCTTCTTCGTAAAAACCTAATGCTTTATCAAATAACATTAATTCTTCCGCTGCAAGACCAGCTTCATAAAATGCCCGAACCTTATCTGAATCTTCTCTGTATTCATAGGAAGCCTGCCTAAATAATCCCATAGCTTCTTTAAACCTCCCCATCTCCTTTTTATACTCAGCTTTAAGAAAATATGATTCGGCACGGAGTTTTCTACTTCCCGAATTTA
>JAGMEZ010000160.1 GCA_023127905.1 Caldifarciminota bacterium | reverse complement strand
TCTGTACTACCAAGTTCCATAACAATATTTAGTTCATTTACCGATATTCCCTTTTTGCTAAGTTTTTCAACAACTACCATCCGTGTTCCAGAACTGTTCTCCCTGAAGATAAGCGGAATTTCTTTCAATTCAGCAAGCGTTAATCTCTTCTTTTTCTTGGAGGGATGAACAATAAGCACAACACGGTCATCTATTAGTTTATGAAAGATAAGTCCTGGTTTTTTCATTTCTTCACCTACTATTCCAAAGTCAACACTCTGATCGAAAACCTCCTTGATTACAATTCCTGTATCCTTTATCCTCATTGATAATTCAATCCCAGGATACTCTTTTCTGAATTTAAACAGTATCTCAGGCAAGATGTACGTTCCAGGAACAGTGCTTGCAGCAATTTCAATCTCCCCCCTTATAAGTTTATTAACATCATCAATGGCATCCTTAGTTTCCCTGGTAAGTTTCAAAATTTTCTTTGCATACTCATACAACAACTTTCCTGTATCTGTGGGTGTAATCCTATCCCTTTTGCGATTAAGGAGAATAGTTCCGTAATGTTTCTCAAGGTCTCTTATGTGTGTACTAACGGATGGTTGCGTTAAATACATTTTTTCAGCTGCTATAGAAAAACTTCCACTCTCAACAACAGCACAAAATGTCTTCAAACATCTTACTATATCCATAAACATATTTTATATATCAAAATATTAAATTTGTCAAATAAAAAATATAAATAGTTGAAAGGGTGAAATATAAGAAATATAAATTACTGAAGGTGAATTATCCAAAGGGACATAATGATCTATTGTTGTTTCAAATTGAAAATATCTAATTTCAATGTATATATTAAGATGTAATTTCATAACTTGAATCACTCAAAAATGATATATGAACTATTTGAAATGGCACACGTTAATCTTATTCGTCAAACTGTACATGACTGAAAAAATGTTGAGCTGTAAATCGACATAAAATTTGGTTAATAACTAAGAGTTTTCCTGTGACATCTATAGCTGAATTCTCTTGACAATATGGTAGTGTAGATTTATATTCTAATCTGTGTAATCAGGAAAAATTATTATGCCAGGAGGTTGTCTATGATTGAATTCACCATTCCAGGAAGAGGTAGGATGAGAATAAAAAATATTGTTTTTGATGTAAATGGTACGATTGCTATTGATGGAAAAATTGATGAGAAGATAAAAAAGAAACTTGAAAAACTTGCTCAAAAGGTAACTGTCATCCTTCTTACTGCCGATACCTATGGAACAATTGAGAAAGAGATGG
>JAGMEZ010000016.1 GCA_023127905.1 Caldifarciminota bacterium | reverse complement strand
AAGTTATAATAGAGTGTAACTTCTTGGTTGGCAAGTATATTGATAAGCTCTTAATACAGGATATTTTTTAAGAAAAGGAGGGGAAAGTGTTAAAATTCAAACAAGGCATTAGTAGAAGACAAAGAATGTTGTTTCCGCCTTCTATTGTAGAATATCTTTCGAAAAATCATCTTGCAAAGTTAGTTTTAGAGATAGTGCAGATGCTAGATTTAAGTAAAATAGAAAAAGATTACAGTGAGGAAGGTCAGCATGCATATAGTCCTACTATATTATTATCCATACTATTTTATAGTTATTCAATAGGGATCAGGAGTTCAAGGAAGATAGCCATAGCCTGCGAGGAAAGAGTGGATTTTATGTACTTAGCAGCCAAAACAACACCTTCTTATAAGACCATAAGCGAATTTCGTAGGAAGCAATTAGACAATATAAAACAATTGTTCAAAGATATAGTAAGAATAGGAATTGAATTAGGTTTGGTGAAGATAGGTAATATCAAGGTATCCATTGATGGGACAAAAATAAGAGCAAATGCAGCGAGTAAGAAGTCAAAAGATGAAAAAGGATTAAAGAAATTATTAGAAGAAATAGATAAAGAGATAGATGATATTTTAGAGGAAGCGGAGACAATTGACAGAAAGGAAGACGAGGAATATGGAGATAAACGAGGGGATGAATTACCGAAGGAATTGGGTAAATTGGAAACCAGGAAGAAAAAGATAAAGGAAGCGATTGAAGTATTGAAAGAAGAAAAAGCCATGATACAAAAAGAGATAATAGGAGAGAAGGGCAGTTTAAACGCAATGGAAAAGAAAAAGATCTCGAATATGAAAATAAACCTGACAGATAGAGATGCAAAATATATGAAAGAGAGGCAAGGAGTTATAAAGACCAATTATAATGCCCAGATATCAGTAGATGAAGAGGAACAATTTATTGTTGCGAATGATATTTCCACAAATGCAGCTGACTGTAATCAATTAATACCATTAACGGAACAGACACAGAATAATGTTGATGGAGAAATAAAGGAAATAAAGGGGGATTCAGGGTATCATACTCAAGATAATCTTGAGTATTTAGAGAAAAAAGAGAAGGATGGAGAGTTAGGAAAGTATTTAATAGATGATGCTAATAAGAAAAAGGTATATAATGAGAAATATAAGTTTGATAAGATAAATTTCAAGTACGATAAGGAGAGGGATGTATATATATGCCCTAATGGAAAGATATTAGAATTTTTCAAATCAAGGAAGAAGAGGGGCAAGGATATGAGAGTTTATAAATGCTATGGCTGTGATGGATGTAAATATCAAGGTGAGTGTACCAGAGGGAGATATAGGGAGATATACAGGCGAGTTGGAGAGGAGATAGTGGAGAGAAACAGAGAGAAGATGTTGAAGCAAGAAAATTGGGAATCTTATAAGAAACGGATGCATACAGCAGAACCTCCATTTGGGAATATAAAATTCAATTTAGGGTACAGACAATTTCTCCTGAGAGGAAAAGAAAAAGTAGGAGGAGAATTTAATTTAATGTGTATTGGACATAATCTACAAAAAATAGGGAAATCAGTTAAAAAGAAAGCAACTTCTGCAAGTGAAGCGATCTCAATAACTGCGAAGTTCCCGCAATTAAGTCCTGTTTAGAGAGAAAATATGAATGAATTTGTAATAATCAAAATAGGTTAATTATAAAGATTGATTTTAGCCGAATCTTCTTTTTAAATGCGAGATTTAGAATATTCTATCTATAAAACTGTCTTTGAAGGCTTGTTCCGTAACAACCTGTCAAGCACCGTCCCCAATTGGCTATTTGCCGTTCCTACTTGCGTTGCACTCCATATTTAATGTATTTTCTCCAGTCCCTCATGGACACCAATACGTACTAACCTACTGAATACTGTTGGATCCAGTGTATAAACAATTGCAAAACAGGTAATGAAAATTATTACTGCCAGCCATTTAGTGTAACGTCCACGAGTTCTCACAAAGAGTATTATTGAGAGTATTGCCATAATTACAGGACCAACAACTTTAATGTCGCCCAAAGGTACTCTATGACCAGCAACCCACTTCTCAGTTTCCCCAAAGAATGTTGCTAAATTAAAACTGATATTTGCAGAAACTAAGATAATTTCAACTATAAATACAATGAGCAAAACCCAGACTGCCAATTTTGTTGACTTTCCTTCGGTTCTGTAAACCTCATAGATGACTGCTGGCAACAAAAAGAGAATGGTCACAATAGGTTTCAATGTCAAAAGACCAATAATAATGCCAATCGCTGCAAGAATAGTCACGACAATGCAAATTAGAGCTGCATGTTTATAAGGTTTAGCCATGTACTCCTCCTTTTTATTTATATTTTAACATAGTATAAGAAATCGAAATTTAGAAATTACGAAATTGGGAAATTTATAAAAAAACTTACATAACCTAATCTTTCGAATAGTTTTCGATTCTTCCTCTAATCCAATCCCAATCAGGGTTATTCTTTGGCAATGAGTAGAAGAAACTCTTATAGTTATCCTTAAGCCATTCATAGTAATCATCCTCAGTATATTTGCAGAAAGTCTCCACCAACTGATCAAATGAAATATCCTTTGGGATTTCGAGATCTTCTAACTTCTCTTGCAGAAACTCTTTTACAACTTTACGATTAAGCATTATTTTTATCCATCCTTTAGTTCCTTATGGTTGGATGATGAGATAATTCTGCTCTTCTACATTATTTTATTTTCGCTTTCGTTTTGTTTTGAGTAGGCGATGAGCATTCGCACACATTCTATTAAACTCAGTCTCAAAATCTACTCCTAATTCTAGTTTTTTTGCTTGAGCTATTGCGTATAAAGCAGAAATTATCATGTGCTGATCAAGCATCTTAGTGCCTAATTTGTAAGCTTGGAGATAAAAAGCATGTTGATCATTAATCTTAAGGAACTCATCAGAGATATCACAAGTCCCTAGGTCTCCCATTTCACCAAGTCCTTCATGTTGCACATCTACCCATGTTCCTTTACCTATTTTAACTTTTGCAACAACAGTACCTGGTTTCTTAGGCGAAGACTTTATTTTATGAAGATCTGTATCAGGATTCAGATAGTATCCACATATTTTACAAGGCCAGTTTCTACTCATCTTTCGCTTCGCTTCAGGATTTGGATTATCAACGTAGATTTTATATTCAACAATAGTTATATAGTTAAAAGCTTTGCATTTTGGACACTGTAATCTTTTGTGTTTGGGTTTTGGAGTTGGCTTTTTCGTTCTATCCCCTCTTTCTCTCTTTCTAACTTTTTCCTTTTCTTCGCCATCTGAAACTGTTTTCCAAATTGTTTCTTCATCTTTCAATAGTTCACTTAATACTGGCACAATATTTTTTATCTCCTCGTCTGAAACTCTCCTGAATTTAGGGTCTTCCCTACCAGTATATTCTTCTAGCCAACAAGTGTGAATCAAACGTAAAATTCCTCCATGGGGAAGTTTTAATCTCTTTTCAGGTTTTCCGATTAAATATTCAACGAGTTCCTTAAAAGAAAAAACTCCTTCAAAAAATCCGTCTCGTGAGCTTTTTATAAGAAGGTATTTGCCTTCAGGGAGATTTTTGTCTATAACTTCTTCTGTCTTAGTATTTATTATCCCTAATAAGCGTGATTGAAAGGCTACCCCTGATGTTAAACTTCGTATTCGCAGCCAATCTTTCTGTGAGTAAATATTAAGTTGCGATCCCATACGATCGTAAACATAAGTAGTATTATCTTTGTTTGGATCTACTATATAAAATGTGCCGTATACTCTTCCAAAGTTAGCATTTGTAACAGCAGGTACTTTCTTGTTTCCAAGTACGAAGTCTTTAGTGCTGTCAAACTCATATTTATTTTCGTAGTCAGGTTCTATAACTCTACATTTGGGTCCATTTACAATAATAGTCAACCTAGAACTGGGGTTTATAAAAATTGGGAAATATTTCCTTTCAAAGTATTTTCTCAATTCTAAAGGTTTTCCAGGCTGGTATTTCAAATTAGTAAGTGTTATTCGAGTGCCATGCTGTTCCTTTAGCGATTGTATCCAGCCAGTATCGACTATTTTTTTCTTATCCCAATCAACAACAATTCGAATACCCCTATTCTTACCAAGCACATGACTAGTCAATTCTGTTTTATTCGATAATGCTCTATGTCCTAGACAACCGATTCCAAATAACCCTCCTTTTGATGGGTCTATATTTAACTTCCCTATTCGGAAATAATCGTTATTGAAGCTGTTTTCGTCCATACCAGTACCATCATCTTCGATTGTAATTTTCTCGTTGGAAACATTTATCTCGATCCTACAAGCTTTATTATCCAAAGAATTTCGAACAGTTTCATTTAACGCTTCCATATAGGAAGAATATTTTCTTTCCCCTAAGGATATTTGTACATTCTCATCGTAGGAGATTTTAATTTTTGGTTTTGATGCCATTGTTCCTCCCTTTCTGGTAGCTTTTGTAAATTTCCAACTTACTAACCATAGAAAAAACACTCATTTATATCTCCTTAAGTTTAACTGTAAAGCATTGTACTTGAGACCAATAATTCTTCATTTTTTCGTTATCCACTCTTCTTCTGATTCTTTTGCATATCTATTTGTTCGGGATGGTTACTAAACAATTTCATATTAACACTAGTCATTATAGATTTCTCACAATTGAGTTTATCATTCGTAGTTTATCTAAAGCCCAGCCTTATCCCTTCCTCTGACCTAAATCTTAAATTCCTCATCCTCTGGAAAATGAAATTTTGCCTTTACCTTTTTCACTTCTTGTTCAATTGCTAAGAAGATTTTGTGCACATCTTCTTTAGTATACTTATATACCTGTCTGTTTGACAGTTGCCCAAAATCCTAAGTTTCTTCAAAATTTCATTAGTTCTCCTGTTTACCACACGTTTAAATCTCTCTTCGGATGTCTCTTTCATTATTTTATTTATATTATTTATAATTAAACAGTATATTTAATAATAATCTATTATTTATATAATATATCATATATTTTGTATTTGTTAAGTATTTTTAAAAAAACCTTCATAAGATAAAAATTAATTTCTTAAAAGAAAGTATAATTTAGATAGTCATTTAATATTTTGTATAAAGTATGATTAAAAGATTCTTCATATTTATCATGCAACAATTTTGCATCTTCTATTTTGTAAAGAATTTGTTGCTTTATCAAAATTA
>JAGMEZ010000159.1 GCA_023127905.1 Caldifarciminota bacterium | reverse complement strand
AGCGAGCTGAAAATACAGCTTATATAATTCTCATTAAAGATACAAGACACTTAAATTATTCAGATTTATCACTCCCAGGTTTTTCTGATATTTTGAATATGCCAGATGGCTCGCTAGGGAAAATAGATGGACTACGTTGTTTGAAGGTTCAAAATGATTATATCCTTGCATTCTTTAATAAGCATCTTAGAGGAGATGACTCTGGATTGTTAGATGGTCCTTCTGTCGATTACCCAGAGGTTGATATTATGGTAAAAAAATAAATAGCCTAACGGGGTCATGCTGGAATCTGGAATTTATGATTGACAGACTGGTATAAATATGATATCGGAGATATATGGCGAGGAAACCGAGAATAGAATATCCTGGAGCATTTTTGTTTGCTTGGCACTTAAACACACTGATAGGAAGCGTAAGGAGATTGCATCATTTCTTGGGAGGACAGCAAAGATGGTATGCCATTTAGAGCGGAAAGTTGATGGTAGGATTTGACCCCGATACCCAGTTATGAATAAATTCGAAGAGACTAATAAAGAATTATGGAATGAACTAACTGATGTGCATATAAAGTCATATGGAATTGATAAATTCAAGAACGGTAAATCTACTATAGATAAAATTCAGTTAAAAGAAGTTGGAGATGTAAGAGGAAAATCCTTACTTCATCTTCAATGTCATTTCGGATTGGATACTTTATCATGGGCAAGAGAAGGAGCCATTGTAACGGGAGTGGATTTTTCAGAAAAATCAATAGCATACGCTGATCAGTTAAAAGAGGAAACGAATATAAAAGCGAGATTCATATGCTGTAATATTTATGACTTAAAAAGCTATTTAGATGAAAAATTCGATATTGTGTATACATCTCAAGGGATTATTTGCTGGCTGAAGGACCTGGAAAAGTGGGCTAAGATAATATCAGATTTCTTGAACCCAAATGGTGTATTCTATATAATGGAACATCATCCAATAAAAGATATATTTAATGATGAAAAGAGAGGAGAATTAGAGATAATTTACCCTTATTTTCATAGTAAAGAACCTACAAAATGGGATGATGATTCCCCAGATTATTCGGATGAAACATATATTGCAAAAAATCCTTCATATCAGTGGCAGTGGTCGTTAAGTGATATAATAAATTATTTGATTAAGGCAGGTTTGCAAATAGAGTTTATACATGAATTTGATAAATTGTTTTATAAGGCTTTACCTGACATGAAAAAAGATAAGTATGGGTGGTGGTATTTGCCTAATTACAGAAATAAAATACCTTTGATGTTTACCTTAAGAGCTAAAAAGGAGTAAGCAACTGTTTTTTGATTAAAGAGGATGGAATAATTCTATTATGAGGTCAAATCCTGATATACTGAAAATCAAGGAGAGGAGGTGATAGATGTGTCAAGGACCTATACATTTAACCAAACAAGCGCCATAGTTTGTCTTTTTTCAGCTTGTTTATGGGGGATTACAGCATATGGGGGAACAGGTGGTTTAGGAGAGCTATCAATATTACTTTCGATTATCGTTGGCTGGATAATTATATTCCTCTATATTAAGCTAATTAAACCCGCCTTTTTGATAGGAATTGCTTTTGGAATCTATGGGATCATTGCTGTCACAGGCTATACAATTTTTATAGATCTCATACCGTGGTACGCATTTACGCGAGGGATGTTCGACATTTCATTTATCTTGTTGTACTTTCTATCTATTGCTCATATATACTTTGCTTATAAGTCATGGAGGGAACTCGGATAGACTGATAGGAGAAAGAGAGTAAATGAAAAAATTGTAGACTATGCAGCTCAATGTTTTGGAATTGAAAAGTCGCAACTGAAACCTATGTCTGGAGGACATTACACTCATGTTTACGAGTTTGCTCAAAATAATAGACAATATGTGCTTAGAATAATTCCTCCAGACGATGAGTACAGCGCTCAGGCGGTGAAAGCAATTCTAGAATGGATAAGTTATTTGGCTTCACATGGGGCTTCTGTCCCTAAACCTGTGGTTTCGACAAATGGCAATCTCATTGAGGTTGCAGAACAAGACAATAAAATTTATACGATTGTTGTATCTGAGAA
>JAGMEZ010000158.1 GCA_023127905.1 Caldifarciminota bacterium | reverse complement strand
ATATAGTTAAGGATTCTTTTCGTTGTTTCATCAAAGATTTTCTCCTTTTTAAATAATTCAACAACCTCACTATATTTATCTGGTATCATAGCAAGAAGCACTACTAAATCATAACTCATCTCTTTTGACGACAGAACAGAAGGTGTAAATTGATCTTTGTTTCTTGGTCTACTACGAGATGTTATTAATATTGATTCGTCCACAGAAAGCGTTCTAGAGACCTTGTTCAACCATACACGTCGTTCTGTTAAATCCTTAACCTGCGATATTGTCCTCATCATTTCTTTCACAACCTCTGCTTTTTCAACAGAATTGTTTATATTATGTTTCAAGAGTAAATATCTTAACTTAAAGTCAATAAAATGCTCAGCTTTTTTAATGAGTTTCCGAAACACATCTTTGCCTTCTTTATTGATTATGTCATCAGGATCTTTCCCTTTTGGTAGTGTCATAATATATGGAACTAAACCACTGTTAATGAAGATTGATACTCCCCTTAGTGTAGCTTCTTTTCCAGGTCTATCAGCATCAAACGAAATATAAATATTTCTCGTATATTTTCTTATCAAGTTTGCCTGTTCATCGGTTAATGAAGTTCCAGAGATTGCAGCGGTATTCTTGAAACCTGCTTGATATAGTGTAAGAAGATCCATGTACCCCTCGACAATAATACATTTATCAACCTTTCTTATTTCTTCTTTTCCCTGATAAAGACCATAGAGAGTATATCTCTTTTTATATAATGGGGATTCAGAAATGTTAAGATACTTTGGCATTTCATCTCCCAAATTCCTTCCTGCAAATCCGATTTTCTTTCCAATTGAGTTGTAGAAAGTGAATATAATGCGTTTTCTAAACCTATCATATAATTTACCTTTTTCATTTTCGACGATAAGACCAGCAGAAATTAGTATTTTATTTGATATACCCTCTTTTTGAGCTGCTCGTAATAGATTATCCCATCCTTCTGGAGCATAACCTAATCCAAATTTCTCTATCGTATCCAGATTTATTTCCCGTTTTTTTAAGTACTCAAGTGCGTGTTTTCCTGATTCAGAAAATAAATTATTTTTAAAATGCTTAAATGCAAACTCATTTGCATTGATTATTTCTTGCTTTTTCTTATCTTCACTATAAGCAGACTTTTTTTTAAGCGTTATGCCATATTTTTTTGCAAGTATTTCAATTGCTTCAATGAACGATACAGATTCGTAGTTCATTACAAAAGTAATCACATTCCCGCTTGCACCACACCCGAAGCAATGGTATAATTGTTTTATAGGTGAAACCGTGAATGATGGTTTTTTCTCAGAATGAAAAGGGCATAGCCCTGTATAATTTTTTCCTGTCTTTTTAATAGGGATATATTCGCTGATTATATCTACAATATCAGCTGACTCCCTGACTTCCTCAATTTTCTCCTGATTTAAATAAAAACTTGACATTATTAAAACTTCAAGACAATTGGCATTTACCCGCACGTTCCCATCTATGAAATATAAACATAACGAACAAGTAGTGAAAATGTGTTTTAAGAAATAAAAGATGCATTAAAATTGTAAATCACAAGAATACCTGGAGTTAAAGTACGGTTTAAAACTATTTTTTTCTTCCTTTATACATTTACTACAATATAATTGCTAAATATAGCTTTTGCAACTTTTTTTTTATTTTTTTAAATTTGCAATTGTTACACCGCTTCCTCCTTCATTCCAGTACCCAAGCCTATATTCATCTATTCTTTTATCTTTCTTAAGAAGCGTTCCAATCGCCTTTCTCAAAACACCACTGCCTTTACCGTGAATTATGTATATAGTTAATACTCCTGATAATACTGCATCATCAATGAATTTAGTTACTCTCATCTCAGCTTCTTCAACAAAAAGACCTCTTATATCAATCTCAAAGTTTAATTTATTCCTATCAACAATCACAATATCTCTATCTTCACTCTTTCTCTCACGTATTTTTACCTCTAAAGTATTAAAAGGTGCTAAAAAACGAAATTTTTCTGTTTCAACCTTAGCAAACCCGTCCAAAATTTCCTTCACTACTCCTGATATTTTTAATTTATTAGAATATACAAAGTCACCAATATCAAATTTCTTTTCAGTTTTAATTTCTTGTTCCTCTTCAAAACCTTTGATCTTCTCAGATATCACCTTCTTTGCCTTCATTATACTCTCTTTTGTTGCCTGTGATTCTCGTATTGTCTTAATAAGATTTTCCATCTCCTTTCGCGTCGCGTAAACGATCTCTTCTGTACGTTTTTTTGCATTCTTGATGAGTTCCTTCTCCTTACTTTTAATTTCATTATATTTCTTATTATATTTATCAAATAGTATATTATATTTTTCCTTCTCTTCATTTACAATATTTTGGTTATTCTTAACCTGCTTCATTAATTCCTCGAGAGAACATATCAATTCATCAGTCTTCAATTCATTCTCATCAACGTAAGATTTTGCCTTTCTTAAAAGCTCGGTTGGAAAACCCACCTTTTCAGCAATTGCAAAACCATGTGATGAACCAGGAATTCCATAGGATAGGTGGTAAGTCGGGACTCCATTTTCACTGTCGAAATCCATTGAAGCATTTTCCATATTCTCTTTCCCTGCAACAAAATGTTTGAGTTTTCCATAATGTGTTGTTGCAAATGTTAGAACACCTTTTTCAGCCAACCTTTCCAGTGTTGCCATTGCAATCCCCATTCCCTCTTCAGGGTCTGTTCCAACACCTACTTCATCAAGAAGAACAAAAGACCTCTCTGTTGAATTTCTGAGTGCAATGCTTATATTATTGATATGAGACGAAAATGTTGACAGGTTCATTTCAATTGATTGCTCATCACCAATATCAGCAAAAATGCAATCAATTTCAGGGATAACCGAATCGTCGTTAGCAGGTATGTGCATACCGGCATAAGCCATAAGTGTAATTATTCCAATGCTCTTTAAAAGTACAGTTTTCCCTCCCATGTTTGGTCCACTGATAAGAATAACTTTTGAGTTTTCACCAAGTCTGATATCAAAAGGAATAACTTCTTCCCTTCCTTTATTTATTAAAAGCAGTGGATGCATTCCTCCTCTTATCGAAAGATACATCTCATCTGAAAAAGTAGGAGCCGAGTAGTTATATTCTTCGGAAAAAGATGCAAGTGAATATAACATATCAATTTTTTTCATTTCTTCGATAGATTTCTCATAACAACTAATATTTTCAATAATATTCTCTGTCAATCTCCTCAATATCCGTTTTATTTCTCTCTCTTCTCTCAGTTTAAACGTAGCATATTCGTTGTTCATTTCAACCAACTCAATCGGCTCGATAAAAACGGTATTCTGAGTTTGAGATGTGCTGTGGACAATACCTGGAACATTGTTCTTTTTTGAAAAAATAACTGGAAGGACAATCCTTTTATCTTTTGTAGTAAATATCTCCTCCTGAAGAAACCTCTTTTTTTCTGAGATAAGCTTATTTGCAGCACGTAAAAGCTTCTGATGCATTTTTCTAAAACCGGTTCTTATAGATCTTAGCTCATCAGATGCACTATCCTTTATTCCTCCATGTTCATCAACAATACCTTGGACCTTTTTGTATAAATCTGGAAGATTCTTTAAAACCGAACCGAGTTTCGATAAAGTTCTAAACTCACTGGAAAGTTTGCTTAGAAAATTACCTACATTTTTGTAATCTTCTGTAATTTTGCCTGCGAGTATAAGCTCATTCAGTGATAGGTGATAAGCACCTTCTTCTAATTTTTTAATAAGCGGCCTAATATCATTATCATCTGGGACAGGAAAGTTTCGTCCGGAACTAAACAGTAATCTAAACCCTTTAACAAGGGATATTGTCTCTTTTCTCTTATTTCTATCTTTATAAGGAACTATAGAAAGAATAGTCTCTCTTCCCAGAATGGAAAAAGAGAAAGAGGAAATGATTTCCTTTAACTTGTTAAATTCTAATAATTTTAGAATTTCAGGGGTAAAAGACATCTATGGTTAAAATTTACCACAAAAACAATAGAGATTTTAGATATACTAAGTAAGTAAATTAACTTGTATACTAAATCTCTGTCCTACGTGGTTTATAGCTGACTGTAAAATAAAATCCTTTTTTAATTAGTGAAATGAGCCAAAACGTTTGATTTTTCTTTTGGCAGCAAGTATTCTTTTTTTCTTTTTTTCGCTAGGTTTTTCGAAATGTTGGTGTTTTCTAATATCGCTTAGTATTCCTTCCTGCTCACAGATTCTCTTAAATCTTCGAAGAGCACTTTCAAAACTTTCGCCATCTCTTATCTTAATTGCAGGCACGTTTTTTTATCACTCCTTTCATTACTATCTTTTCTAAATATAAATATAGCATAAATTTGCAAAAATGTCAAGAAAAAATATGAAAAATACAAGAAATAGCTCAACAGAATTTTATTCTATTAATAAAAAAAGCGGGGTTTTTAACCCCGCTTTTCTTTTTACGTTCTATTCAATATAAACAAAAACTTTTTTTGTCCCTTCATCGACATTTACAAGTTCAAATGGTGCTTCTTTTTCAATCTCTTCAAGTATCTCATTTAATTTTTCAACATCATCAATTTTTTCAAGGTTTATCCCCTTCTCAGCAAGTTTTTCCTTTGCTTCTTCTGGAAGATTAATGTTTAATTTTCCACCGATCTTCGCTGCAATTCTTATTACTTTTAAGGGAATCTTTATGTTAACTTTCTGGCAACCATCTTCAATAACTTTAACTTTCAACCATTTGGCTTTACTTTCTATATTATTGGATTTATTTTCGATGGCTTCAAGTAATTTATTGGCTTGTTCACTGGAAATCTTGCCATCCTCCAGCATTTTTAATATCTTTAATTTTTCGTCCATTTCTTCCTCCTTTTTTATTTTTTTTGTTGTTTACTGCTCACTCCCTACTACCTACTCCTTACTCTCTTTCTATCTGTCTTCTGTCTTATTATTACAGCCTCTTTATTCTTTTTATTGCCTCTTCCGCATCTATCTTACCGTTTTCGAGTTTGGTTAATATATCTCTTTTGTTCCTGGAACTTCTTCTCCTCGTTTTTTTGACTATTAGATTAATAAGAGAGAAAACACCAATTACTATAAGAATAACTGGCCAATCCCTGCTCCAGTAAAAATCAATGATACCAAATTTACCAAGCCAGAAAAGAACACCAAGTGCGATGAGTATTATAGGTCCCCAAATTCTTAAACTCATTTCTCCTCCTTTTCTTTTAAGGGCAAAACAGAAACATTACCATAAGATGCATAGATAAAAAGCTTCCCTTTCCCTTTTTTTATTGTTCCCTTTACTTCATCTTCTTTTTCCACCGTAAACTTTGCAGGAACATCAAATTCAACTTCTCCGTTCGGTGCAGAAATATCAAATGCAACATCACAGTCACCTACATAGAGAGTAACCGATCCTCCTTTAGAATCTATATTTACATCTTCTATTTCATCGAATGTTAATTGTGTAGAGCCTCCTACCTGCTTAAGCGACAATACTGCACTACCAACTCCCTCAATTGTTCCCCCTGCATCCTTTATAGATACAGATAAACTTGAAGGATAGAGAATCTTCACCGAACCTCCAACTATCTTTGATGTAATTGTGGAATTTTCTTTTTTTGATTTTATCAAACCAGAACTTGGTTTCAGTATAAATTCATCCTTATCGTTGTGAGAGAGTTTAATGGAAGAACCAACTGATTTCAGTATAAATGCATCACCTTTTTCTACCTTTATTTCCTTTTCTTCTCCCATTGTACAACAAAAAACACTACCAATCGTTCCCGGTATGGCTCCTACAATGGAAGAAACACCATCCATTATCCCGTTAACAACTTTTGAACCAATATCTTTCTTCTTCTCCTTTCCAACTGCTTCAAGCAATTTTGCTGCTTCATCAGCTGTTATTTTTCCTTCCTCAAGCATTTTCAATATCTTCATTCTCTCATTCATCTTCTACACCTCCTTTACTTAGTTATTGAGTTTTTAAGTTAATAGATAACACCGTTTAGTTCGTTTAGAGCGTTTTGATCGTTATTGTCGTTTAGTCAGTTAGTTTGTCATTGCGAATACACTTTCATATTTTCTTATGAAGCAATCTTATCTGTTAATTACTCAATTACCAAATTACTTAATTACGATATGTTCTCATAACCAATCAAACAATTTTTCTCCTTTTAACTTGCAATTCAATATAATGTAACAGCTTCTTCCAGCCGAAGGT